>JBAXUJ010000031.1:0-11571 GCA_037129735.1 Opitutia bacterium
GAAGAAAAACTTCTCCGTGCTATCTTCGGTGAAAAAGCTCGTGACGTAAAAGACACCTCTCTCCGCGTACCTTCGGGTATTTCCGGTATCATCATGGATGTGAAGGTTTCTTCACGTACTGATAAGGACGACGGTCGCCTTTCGCCTAACGACCAGCGCCGCGCTCTCAAGAAAGTTAACGAAGAATACCGCACTCAAGAATCTCGTCTTCGTGAAGAGATGACCGAGTCGCTTTCGAATATCTTACTCGGTGAGAAAATTCCTCTCGACGTTAAAAATTCTGAAACCGGTGAAGCCATCATTCCTGCTAATCGCAAGATTACCAAGACCTTGCTCCGTCGTTTAGCTTCTGTTTCTCGCACCATCGAGATGAACGATTCTCCTGTGAAGCAGAAGATTCGCCAAATCGTTGATGGTTACCACCGCAAGTTCGATGAACTCGATCAAGAGCGTACACGTAAAGTGGACTCGATTGAACAAGGTATCGACGAAGGTGGCGCGATTAAGAACGTCAAAGTTTTCATCGCGACCAAGCGTAAGATTCAAGTCGGTGATAAGATGGCCGGTCGTCACGGAAATAAAGGTGTCGTTGCTCGCATTGTGCCAGTCGAAGATATGCCTTTCTTATCCGACGGTACTCCCGTAGATATCTGTCTGAATCCTCTCGGCGTTCCTTCTCGAATGAACGTAGGTCAGGTTTTAGAAACGCACTTAGGTTGGGCCTGTTCCAAACTAGGATTAAAAGTAGCTACTCCGATCTTCGACGGTATTCCTGAAAAACAAATTCGCGAATACTTGAAGCAAGCAAACCTTCCTGAGACTGGTAAAGCTATGTTGGTGAACGGTCACACTGGTGAAGCCTTCGACCAAGACGTCGTCGTTGGCCACATCTACATGATGAAGCTCAATCACTTAGTCGCGGACAAGATTCACGCTCGTGCAACGGGTCCTTACAGCCTCATCACTCAACAGCCTCTCGGTGGTAAAGCGCAATACGGTGGTCAACGTTTCGGTGAAATGGAAGTTTGGGCACTCGAAGCCTACGGCGCTGCCTACACTCTCCAAGAGCTTCTCACTGTTAAGTCTGACGACGTCGCAGGACGTACCAAGATTTACGAACAACTCGTTAAAGGTGACAACACCCTCGTCAGTGGTACTCCGCAATCTTTCAACGTTCTGATGAAAGAAATGCAGGCCCTCTGCTTGGATGTTCGCCTCGGATCCACCACTCCTACCGAGCGTAACTAATCACTAAAAACTCAAACAACCTTACATACATGATTCACCCGGAACATTCCCCTGAGTTTACCGCCAACGAAGCCAAGGAGCAGTCCTTCGACTTCGTTTCTATCTCCATTGCATCACCCGAAGAAATTGTCGCCTGGACTGGTGAGCAATTCCTCGATGAGCTCGACGAGCACGGAAATCGCAAAGTAAAAGGCCTTAAAGAAGTTAAGAGCCCAGAGACGATTAACTATCGCTCATTCAAACCTGAGCCTAACGGTCTTTTCTGTCAGCGTATTTTCGGACCTGTCCGTGACTACGAGTGCTATTGCGGAAAATATAAAAAAGTTAAATATAAAGACGTCGTTTGCGATAAGTGTGGTGTTGAAGTCACTGTCTCCCGCGTTCGTCGCGAACGCATGGGTTACATTCGCATGGCGATTCCTGTTTCGCACATTTGGTTCTTAAAGAGCATGCCTAGCCGTTTGTCGCTGATGCTCGACATGACCACTCGTCAGTTAGAACAAGTCATCTACTACCAAAAATACTTAGTCGTAGATCCTGGTCAGACTGGCATGGTTGAAAAAGAATTATTAGACGAAGAAGGTTATCGTAAGGCTGTTGAAACTCACGGTCCTGACGCGTTCAAAGCGCGCATGGGTGCCGAAGCTCTCCAACAATTACTGAAGAAGATGGATTTAGCGGCAACCGTTGAAGGTTTACGCGATCAACTTCGCTCCACTCGCTCTAAGCAGATCAAGAAGAAGATCGCTCGTCGTATGAAGATTATCCAAGGCTTCTTAGCCTCTGGAAAACGTCCTGAGCACATGATCTTAACGGTACTCCCCGTTATTCCTCCAGACTTACGTCCGTTAGTTCCTTTAGAAGGTGGTCGCTTTGCGACTTCTGACTTAAACGATCTCTATCGTCGCGTCATCAATCGTAACAACCGATTGAAGCAGCTCATCCAGATGAAAACGCCTGACGTTATCATCCATAATGAAATGCGTATGTTACAAGAAGCGGTTGACGCTCTCTTGGACAATGGTCGTCACGGTAAGCCTGTTAAGGACCGCGATCGTCAGCTTAAATCCATCAGCGACATGTTGAAGGGTAAGCATGGTCGTTTCCGTCAAAATCTTTTAGGTAAGCGCGTCGATTACTCCGGTCGTTCAGTGATCGTTATCGGTCCTGAGTTGAAATTAAATCAGTGCGGTCTTCCTAAGAAGATGGCGCTCGTTTTATTCGAACCTTTTATCATTCGCCGCCTCAAGGATCTTGGCTTTGCGCACACCGTTCGCGGTGCACGTAAGCACATTGAACAAAAGAAGCCTGAGGTTTGGGATATTTTAGAAGAAGTGACGAAAGGTCACCCAGTCTTCTTAAATCGTGCGCCAACACTTCACCGTCTTTCGATTCAGGCTTTCGAGCCTGTGCTCATTGAAGGTGATGCGATCCGTTTACACCCGCTCGTTTGTACGGCTTACAATGCTGACTTCGACGGTGACCAAATGGCCGTTCACGTTCCGCTTTCCTTGGAAGCCATCATGGAGTGCAAACTCTTGATGATGTCCACGAACAACATCTTCTCACCTTCGAGCGGTAAGCCGATCTTAACTCCTTCTCAGGATATTGTTTTGGGTGCTTACTATCTCACGCTTGAGCCTGCAAATAAGCCTAAGAACGAACAACACTTACCTGTGATTGGCTCGGTTGATGAAGCTAACTACGCTGAAGCTGAAGGTGCATTACACTTCCACGATTGGGTTCGTTATGCGAATCCTGACTTCGGTCGCGACACTGTACACGGCGATAAAAACGCTCGTACTATCGTTACCACCGTCGGTCGTATTATTTTTAACACCATTTGGCCTTCCGAACTCGGTTTCTTTAATGAGACCGTGAAGAAGGGTCAGTTGGGTGATTTAATTCTTAAGACCTACAAGGCTGTTGGTAAGGAACTTTCCATTCCAGTTCTTGATGCGCTGAAGGACACTGGTTTCCGCGTCGCTACTAAAGCTGGTATTTCTATCGGTGTGTCGGACATGATTTATCCGTCTGAAAAAGACGCGGTAGTCAAAGAAGCCACCATCAAGGTACGCGAATACCAAAAGCAAAACGAAAGTGGTACCATCACCAATGATGAACGCCGAAACAAGGTCGTTGATACCTGGTCCAGTGCTACTAACACGATTGCTCAGTCTGTTTATAATACGCTCTCCGAAGCTGCGAAAGTAGCTGGGGTTCGCAAGGGTGACCCTCGTCACACTCACCGTATGATCATCAATCCAGTTTACGCGATGATGGATTCTGGTGCGCGTGGTAACAAAGCCCAGGTTAAGCAGTTGTGCGGTGCGCGTGGTTTAATGGCTAAACCTTCAGGTGAAATTATCGAACGTCCAATCTTGTCTTCATTCCGTGAAGGCCTCTCCGTTCTCGAGTACTTTATCTCGACGCACGGTGCCCGTAAGGGTCTTTCGGATACAGCGTTAAAGACCGCTGATGCAGGTTACATGACCCGTAAGTTGTGTGACGTGGCGATGGATGTGATTGTCACCGATAATCGCAATCTCTCCTCCGGTTCCGAAGTTATTCCATTAAGCGATGCGGCGATTGGTCGCCACGTTTCAATCGATGTCCCTAATCCATCGGGTGCAGCTAAGCCTTTAATTAAAGGTGATACTACACTCACTGAAGAGATGGTCGCTAAGTTGCGCGATGCAGGTGTTGATCGCGTTGCTGTTCGCCTCCCAAATGGTGTTTGGAAATCTACGATTTATGACGGTGACGAAATTCTCGTTCCTTTAGCTGATCGTATCATCGGTCGTTGCCCATCGGATGACGTCGTCAACCCTCTCAATCCTTCCGAAGTTATCGTAGCTGCGGGTGAACTCATCACTGAGGACATCGCCAAAGCTATCGAGAAGTCTGGTATCGATCGCGTGAAAGTTCTTTCACCACTCACTCACATGCACGTGAATGCAATTCCACCTAAGTCTTATGGTCTCGATCCGTCTACTGGACGTATTGTAGAACGTGGTACAGCCGTTGGAATTATCGCCGCTCAATCCATCGGTGAGCCTGGTACTCAGTTAACCATGCGTACTTTCCACATTGGTGGGGTTGCACAGTTAAAGACTCCTGAAATCAAGACGGAGATTAACGGTCACATTCAATTCATCGATCTTAACACGGTTCCACTTCAAGACGCACTTGTTGCGGTTAATGGTACGGGCTTAATCCGTATCGTGGGTGAAGCTCATCAGCCTGCTAAAGAATATCGTATTCTCGCGGGTACGGTGATTCGTGTGAAAGACGGCCAAGCAATTAAGAAGGACCAAATCATTGCTGCTTGGGATCCGAACAACACACCTATTCTTGCTAACGCAATCGGTAAGATTCGCCTCATTGATATGATCAATGGTGTGACTTACAATGAAGAGCGTGATACCGCGGCTAATAAATTCATCAAGAGCATCATCGAACACTCCGATGAACAAAATCCGCAAATCCAAATCGTGAATGAGAAGGGTGAAAACCTTGGAACATTCTCGATTCCTGCAGGTGCGCGTGTTGTCGTCGAAGAGGGTACCGAAGTTGAAGTAGGAACCTTGCTCGCAAGAATTCCACGCCAAGCTGCGAAGACTCAAGATATTACCGCTGGTTTACCACGTATTTCCGAACTCTTTGAAGCTCGTCCTCCGAAGGATGCTGCTGAAATTGCGAAGATCGATGGCGAGGTTGAATTCCAACCTTCCGTTCGTGGTAAGAAGCGCTTGGTTATCAAAGACTCTATCGGTCGCGAAGAAGAACACTTAATTCCTCACGGTAAACACATCAACGTGGTTGCCGGCGAAAAAGTTAAGCAAGGTCAACCGTTGACCGATGGTGCCGTTGATCCTCACGACATCTTAGATATTCTTGGTCAATCGCGCGTACAAGATTACCTCATCACCGAAATTCAAAAAGTTTACCGCTCACAGGGTGTTGTGATTAACGACAAGCACATTGAAATTATCGTAGCCCGAATGCTCCGCAAGGTGCGCATTACCGAGCCAGGTGATTCCGATTACTTGTGGGGCGAACACGTCGATCGTAGCACGCTCGCGGAAGTGAATCGTTCGATTCACGAGCGCGGTGGTCAGATCGCCGAGTACGAACCTATCCTTCTGGGTATCACCAAAGCATCGCTTGAGACTGAGTCCTTCATCTCGGCCGCTTCTTTCCAAGAAACCACCCGTGTTCTGACCGATGCAGCTACTATGGCTCGTCGCGATCCATTGACCGGATTTAAGGAAAACGTGATTATGGGCCACCTCGTCCCTGCAGGTACTGGATTACCTATTTATCGTAAGATTAAGGTAACCCCAACCGAATTAGCCGCTGAGTAATTACGTTAAATAACTAATATTCAACGATTTATGTAAAATAGGCGTACTTAAATGTACGCCTATTTTGTTTGTCCGTTTCTTTGTTGAGATTATGAGTTTAATTGAAGTATTCTCAATTTATAACCCAGCCTAAATTTATGCCCAAAACGAAGTTTTTCTTAGCCGCCGCCACCTTGCTTGGTACAACTGCGTTCGTAAACGCCGCTACTATTTTTCCAACCTCGCCGTTAATTCAAATCGGTGATGACACGGACATATTTTTCACCTCAACCCTCTCGTTTGATGTTAAGGATAATATATTCTCCGTTGCTGATAAAAAATCTGGGGCCTTGTTAACGTTTACGCCTGGCTTTGATTTGCAGTATGCGAAAGACAGCCCTCTTTCTGCAAATTTAAAAGCCACACGATCTTTCTTACGTTACGATAAATCTGAATATAAAGATTTAGAACAAGGTCAGGATAATATTACTGCGAGTGCTAATTATGAGACCGGTGGCCCTTTATCGGTTGGTGTTTCTACCTCTTACAATGAGTCTGCCCGAAATGATAATTTAGCCAGTATTTTAGGTGCAGATAGTGGTCAGGTCCTTGGCGCTACTTTGGTGCGCCAAGCTAATTATACCCACTCTTTGAATGTTGGGTATAAGCTCAGTGAGAAGCTGAGATTAAATGTAGGCTTTACGAACTCTTATAATCATTACCTAAATCCGATCAAAACTAAGACTTCAGCGACGGATTTATCAGGCGATACTTATGAGGATATTGCTTATAACACTAACTCCTTAAGTGAAATTAATTCTAAGTCGATTCCAGTCACTCTCAATTATAAAACTCCGAGCGAAAAGTTGGAGTATGGATTAAGATTTGTGCATGATTTTAGCAACTTCTCGGACGCACCTTATTTCCATACATCGCAAAAAGTATTACCTCTGCCTGTTGGATCAATTAACTCGGTCGCCCGTCCACTTGGACAACAAAAATTTACCAAAGATTTCATCGGTTTAACTGTTAACGGTAAGCCCACATCTTCCGGCAAAATTAATATCACCACTAACCTCGGTTATTTTAGATCCGATTTGGATGGTGAGTCCGATAGCGGTTTGTCTTACAATCTGACCATTGCCCATAACTTAACTGAAAAGTTCACCCATGAACTTAATTTAGCTCATGATCAGACGGCTTCCGCAGTTGGTGGATCAATCACTAGTGATACCATCGGCTACAGCGTTTCTTACTCCTTATTAGAAGATCTTGCGGTCAATTTCCACGCTTTAAAAAGCAAGTCTGTCTCTGGCAAAACCCAAGTTGATACACTCGACCTTAATGCCGGAATTAATTGGAATTATAATAAACACGTTACTTTCTCCGCTACTATCGATGCCCTAGACTCCAAGATTAAGAATACGCCTACATCAAATTTTAAAGCCAATTCCTTTAATCTTTCATCTACTTTCCGTTATTAAGAATCTTACGCAGGCCAATTCCTCAACAGATTCTCTATGTTAGATTGTACGACTCTTTTCATCCGAAAACACACTGCAATACTTTGTGTTTTTATTTTAGGATTAAGTGTGATTCGTCTTTCAGCCGAAACTCTAGAACTAGGTCGAGTATCCAAGCCAGCCGCATCCGAAGTTGTAAACGAAACGATTACACCTGCTCCGGTAGTTGCTAAGCCTGTAGTCGCAGACGAGGTAAAGTCTGAGCCAGCACTCGCCAAGACTTCCTATCGTCTACGTTCTCGAGATTTTATCCGTGTCGGTGTTATCAATGAAAATGATACAGTGATTGAGCGCCGAATTAATCCTGACGGCACGATTGACGTCCCCTTTTTAAAACAACTGGTGCCTGTTGCTGGTTTAACGATTACTGAGGCACAGGATTTACTCACTAAACGCTTCAGCCGTTATTTCAAACAGCCTCAATTAATTATCGCCATTGTCGCCTATGCTGAGCGACGGGTTTATATTTCAGGCTATGTGGGTCGTGCGGGCCCCGTGACCATCCCACCCGAGGAGAATCTTACGTTAGGTAAAGCTCTGTCGATTGCTGGTGGTATTCAAGCACGTGGACGTCGATCCGATGTCGCGATTAAACGACTGAAGCCCGACGGTGACACCGAAGTAATTTTGAAAGACATGCGTAAAATTGATGCGGGCGACGAACCCGATTTCATTCTTCAAGATGAAGACGCTGTTTACGTAGATGATAGCCGATTTTAATTCATGAGTGAAGAAAACCCAAATAACGGTAACACCAATAGTTCTCCTAGTGAAAGCACTAGCGGTGCGAGTAATGGCAGTGGGGATTCTCAACGTCGTGGTTATGGATCTTCCGGCGGATATGGTGGTGGCTACGGTCGCCAGCGTGGTGGCTACGGCGGCGGTTACGGTGGTGGCTACGGCGGCGGTTACGGCGGTGGATATGGTGGTGGCTACGGTCGCCAGCGTGGTGGCTACGGCGGCGGATACGGCGGCGGATACGGCGGCGGATACGGCGGCGGATATGGCGGCGGATATGGCGGTGGATATGGCGGTGGTTATGGTGAGAGTTCGTCTAAGGATACCGGAGTTTCGATTTCAACTTACGTCAACATGGTGCGCGAACGCATCTGGTGGCTAGCTTTGTCAGTCCTCATTTTCTTAACCCTCTCGCTTGTTTATACCTATAATATGATGCCCGAGTATAAGGCGTCGGGTCGATTACGCGTATTTCGATTGGCCCCAAATATTTCGGGCTCCAACACGGCAGCCGAAAGTAATTTTAGTATTACTTCCAGTGACGACTTTTATACGGCGATTGAATCGATGCGAAGTAGCGCCATTATCGAAGCTGTTTCTCGTCAATTAACGACCGCAGAAAAAAAGGAAGTGTTAGCACCCTATCAAGGCGGTAGCGTTTTTAGTGGACCGCTTTCCGAGCAAGAAGTTTTCTCAAAGCAGAGATCCATTACGCCGCAACGTCAGACGTTGGTGGTAAGCGTTGAATTTACTCACCCTAACCGCGAACTAGCCCGTCAGGTAACTGCACTTTTCTGTAAAGCTATTCAGAAGAATAGCGAAGATGAGCGCTTGGTAATCACCAATCCTTTAGTCGAAAAGTACCGAATGGATATCGATTCCGTTGAAGATAAAATTCGTAAACTCTACGACAAGCGAAACGATTTAGTTAAAGGTCAGAAATTACTCTCGATTGCCAAAGATACAAACACACTGACTTCTGAACGCGCCGCCTTGGTTCGGGCACGTGAAGACACTCGCAAAGCCATCGATGAAATGGAAATTATTTGGCGCTTGATTGGTGAATATAAACAAACGGGTAAAGATCTCTATGATGTTGCCCAAGTGAGAAGTGATGAGCGTGTTTCCGCTTTTGGATCCAAAATAAGCGACTTGCGCGTCGCAGTCCGAACTATGGAGGAAAAATACACCGATGAGCACCCCACGTTAATTCAGGCCCGTGCGCAGCTTAAGCAAACTGAAGCCGAATTACAAAATGCTATTGTCGCGTCCGTAAATCGCATCCAGGTAGCGATACAAAACGCCCATGCTAATTATGAAGCAATTATTTCGAATTTAGATAAGAAGGATGATGAAATCGCGCGCTTAACAGTGGCGAATAACGAACTCGAACGCGTGGACAAAGAAATCAAAAGCCAAGAAGATTTCTTATCCCGTCAAAAACAAAGCTTCGAAGAGGCAAAAATTCGTTCATCGACCACCGGAACCACTACTTCGATTAAAGTTCTAGATAGCCCTTCGGTAGCTGACCGTCCTGCCAACAAGAATTTTTATCTCAACGCCATGATTGGCTTAGCGATGGGGGCTATTTTTGGATTAGGTCTAATCGTCTTACTCGGTACATTTGATGACCGGATAAAGTCGCCCAAAGAAGTCGAAGCTGGATTGGGTATCCCTATTTTAGGTACGATTCCGCAGGTAGCAAAGTCCGTTGGTCCCGAGCGCGCCCTGTTGGCCTTGCACGATAAAGACGTCGTCGCAGTGGAGGCCATACGCACAATCTATTCATCCATGCGTGTTAATCCTGCATCGATGTCTAGCCACGTGTTCTTAATTACTTCAACACGTCCGAGTGAAGGTAAAACCTTCGTCGCTACTAATTTAGCACTAGGCTTCTCTCAACACGGAGAAAGAGTTTTAGTGATTGATGCTGACTTACGACTTCCGAACGTCGGACCTTCCCTGGGTCTAACCGGCACTGAGGGTATTTCGCGTTGGTTTAATGATGAGTCTACTATCGATGAATCCATCGTTAAAAATGTAGCACCTAATTTAGACGTGTTGCCCGTGGGTATGAGTTGCCGCAATCCAACGCAGGTAATCAGTAGCGCAAAGTTTATCGAAATGCTAACGGCGATGCGTTCACGCTATGATCGTATTTTTATCGATTCACCTCCCATCGGTGCCGTTTCTGATGCCTTGAATCTGATTCCTAACGTCGACGGTGTTATCTACGTCGTTCGTTACAATTTCGTATCCACCCGGAATGTTGCTGAATGTATTACTCGACTCCGTGAAGTCGGTGTCCCTATTTTAGGCGCTGTTCTTAACCGTATGTCTATTCGCATGGCTTCTGTTTACACAGATAGTTTTGATGCGAGTTACGAGAAGTATTACAATGCGGCCGCTGGTGCTGCAGCTAAGGACGATGATGAAGGTGCGGTCGCCTCTAACGAAAACCCTGAAGAAAATCCTAAGGTTTAACAATGAAGCGTGTTTGGTTTTTTCTTCTTCTGCCAATAATTTTCACTGGGTGTCAGACCGCTCCAGGAACGGGTCGCACTCAGCTTTTAATGGTAAGCAATTCTGAGGTGTCTGCGACCGCGGCGACGGAGTTCGCAAAGATGAAAAAAATCCCTAACGATCCACGCTTAGAGAAAGTCAGAAAAATTGGCTTAGCGATTGTTACGGTAGCGAGAAAAGAAGATAAAAACAAAATTCTACCAGCCGCCAATCTCTGGGAGTTTGCTATTATTGACGATAAATCACCGAATGCATTTGCGATGCCGGGAGGAAAAATCGGTTTCAACGTCGGCATGTTCCCGTACGCTCCCACCGATGACGATATTGCCGTTATTTTAGGACACGAAGTTTCACACGTTTTAAATCAACACAGTAACGAAAGAATCTCTCAGGGTCTATTAGTAGCGGCGGGTGCTCTGATTGTTGATGAAGCCACCAAGAATAAATCGGCACAAACTCGACAGGCTTGGATGACAGGCTTTGGCCTCGGCGCTCAATTTGGAGTACTTTTACCTTTCAGCCGGGAGCATGAATCTGAAGCCGATCATTTAGGCTTAATCTTCATGGCGAGGGCAGGGTATAATCCTGAAGCAGCACCCGCGTTTTGGAATCGTTTTTCTAAAGCCGGCGGCACCAAGCCACCCGAGTTTTTCTCTACTCACCCCGCGGATGAAACACGAATTAAGCAGTTAAATAGTTGGATGTCGGAAGCTAAGGCTCAAATACCTAAGTCTACCACTTCCGCTCAGTAATTAGCGTACTTCAATCTCTACGGGGCAACGGAGATAAACTCCTTTAGGATCGTTCAGACTTCCGACGCGATTCAAAAAGCTCATGTGCGCTTTTAAAATTTGTAGTGCCGGATCATTCTGCTTCGCTTTTACGAAAACAGGATTTTCATTTTCTTCATCAGACAATAATTTCTGTAAAATATTTTCGCGACCTGAGTAGAGTGAGGGTACTTGTACAATCGATGCATCTGGTTTCTTAGCTAATTCTCTTGCGAGTGTGATAGCGTCCATCAATCCGCCCATCTTGTCCACGAGTCCCACCTCTTTGGCGTTCACTCCGAGCCAAACCCGACCTTGGGCAATTTCATGCACTTGTGCGGGTTCTATTTTTCGACCTTCCGATACCACGTTTAGAAAGTCTTGATAAACTTGATCGACCATTTTTTGGACAATGGCCATTTC
>JBAXUJ010000032.1:0-11477 GCA_037129735.1 Opitutia bacterium
CTCGGAGCAATCGTGCCATCTTGGTGGGCCTACAACGTCAAGAAGACACCACCGAGGAAGCACAAGCGTTGCTCAACGAACTCCATGAGCTCGTCAGCAACCTCGGGGTCGAAATTCGCGATGCGGTGATTGCTAAAATTCGCGAAGAGAGTCCAAGACATTTAGTAGGCTCGGGTAAAATGGAAGAAATTGTCGCACTCGCGAAATCAAAAGAATGTGGACTCATTATTTTTGATGATGCGCTCACGCCGGCCCAACAACGCAACTGGGAGAAAGACTCAGGCGGACTTAAAGCCATCGACCGACAAGAAATCATCTTAGATATATTTGTCACTCGGGCTAAGACCAAAGAGGCGGTTTTACAGGTTGAATTAGCTAAATTACAGCAGCAGTTACCCCGACTAAAAAGACTTTGGTCGCACTTGGACCGTCAACGTGGTGGTGGTGCGATGCAACGTGATGCGGGTGAAACGCAGATGGAAATGGATCAACGAAAAATCCGAGACAAGATTGCAAAAGTCCGGCGCGACCTCGCTGCGGTCGTGGCGCAACGTGCCACGCAACGCAAACAACGTCATCGCATTCCCCTACCGACTTTTTCCATTGTGGGTTATACCAATGCTGGAAAATCCTCGCTGCTTAATCGACTCACAGGCGCAGAAGTTTTAGCCGAAGATAAACTCTTCGCGACGTTGGATCCGACCACTCGAAGATTAAAATTACCTTCGGGCCGAGCACTGCTTTTAACCGATACCGTGGGCTTTGTTCGTCGACTCCCTCACCAACTCGTCGAAGCCTTTAAAGCGACATTGGAAGAAGCCGTGCAGGCCGATTTTTTAATTCATGTGGTGGACCTCTCATCACCCGAACGCGTTAAGCATGCGCAAACTACTTTGAACGTGTTGATGGATATCGGAGCGGGTGATCGACCCATCATCACTCTTTTAAACAAAGCAGACTTGGTCGATGAAGCGACACGGGCCGAGGCTATTGCGGCGCACCCAGGAGCTATCATTATTAGCACTGTCACTGGCGAAGGGTTGCCTCGACTCTTACAAACCCTCGAAGACTGTGCGTCAGAAAATGATCTAAAGTTAAATCTCTTTATTCCTCACGCTGAATACAGCCAACTCTCCAAATTATACGCTTCAGCCTCGATTCTATCGGCAAAGGCCGATGACACGGGAACAAGTATAGTTGCGGTCATTCCAGAACGCTTACAGAGTACCTTCCTCCCCTGGGCCGTCAAAAAATAGAGTTTTCGCTGGAACTTTTAGCCAAAATAGGGGTTATTACTTATGAATAAACCCCATGAAACATCTGTCCATTCTAGCCTTAATCTTTTCTGCTTCTGGTGTCGTTGCGGCCGATGATCCCAAGCTCGCTGCACGCCTTGCGACCTTCAACAGCGACATCAAACCTATCATCGATAAAAGTTGTATCGGCTGCCACGGCAAAGACGGCAAAAAACCCAAAGCCGGATTTAACGCTACCACCCTTGAAGGACTAGAAAAAGGCGGCAACGAAGAAGGCAAAGGTATCACCTGGGGTGACGCTTCAAAGAGTTCACTCTACACACTTTCTTACCAGGGTTCAACGGCACGTGATCAGGAGAAAGCGATGCCACCGAAGAAATCTAAAAGTGTTCCTCTGACCACGGATCAATTGGCTAAATTGAAAGCCTGGATTGAAGCGAAGTAATTTTGCTATCTGAGCCAAAAGCCTGCCACGTGCAGGCTGTTTTAGTGCCTCAGGTGTTGACCTTTAATCTTATAAAAATTAAATAGGAGATACCTCATGAGCGAACGACACGCCATTAATAACTGGCTAAGATTATTTTTAGCGGTGACTCCCAACTTAGTTTTATTTGCGGCTATGAGTTTTTTGCCAGCCGATGGAGATTCACGTGGACCAGCGATTATTTCCATCTTAGGTAATTTTCATATCTTAGCGCTACACTTGCCGATCGCATTTCTACTCATCGTTCCGCTCTTTGAGTTACTCGATAATAGTGAGGCAGCCCAAATCGGCACACGAAGACTTTGCATGGCTGGGGCGGTGAGTGCTTGGATTGCCGCGCTATTGGGAATCATTTACGGACACTTTAATGGATTTGAAGGAACTGATGTACAAACTCACCTCTATGCAGGCATTGGTACATCTTGCTGGGCATCCATCTCCTGGTACTGCTTGCACAAATCACGACCGGTTCGCCTCATAGTGCAATTTATGGCTATCGTCACCCTCTTCTTCGCTGCTCATAGCGGTGGCGAAATGGTGCATGGCGATAACTTCCCCTTAAAACCAGCTAAAGTTTCTACCAAGAACTAATCATGTTATCACTCCACAAAAATACAGTCGCGGTCTGCTTAATGGCTTTCTGCGCAATTACTTCGTTTGCTGAAGAGACGACTAAGCCGATTAAAGTTCTTTTAGTGATCGGCGGATGCTGCCACGACTATGCCACACAAAAAGATTTGATTAAAAACGGTATCGAAGCCCGGATTAATGCCACTGTAGAAATTGCTTATAATGATACCAAAGACACGAAACCTGTTTTTGAAGCTTATAAAAAATCAAATTGGGCCGATGCCTATGATGTGATCATCCATGACGAATGCGCAGCAGATATCACCGATCCCACTTACGTTGAAAATATCTTAAAAGCCCACCGCGACGGAAAACCGGCGGTGAATCTCCATTGCGGAATGCATAGCTACCGCTGGGGTAATTACAAAGAACCCGTTACCGAAGGTGCCGACAACGCACACTGGTATGAGATGATTGGTCTTCAGTCCAACGGTCACGGCCCCAAATTAGCCTTAGATATTTCGTTCTTTAATCAAGAAAGTCCCATCACCAAGGGCCTAACCGACTGGACCACTTTCCCCAACGAAGAGCTCTACAATAATGTTAAAATCTTCCAAGTCACCCCCTTGGTACGCGGCAGCCAAATGGTAAAAGATAAAAAGACAGGCGTAGAAAATAAAGTAGAGTCAATCATCGCCTGGACTAATTTATACGGACCCAATAAAACTCGTATCTTCAGCACAACCCTCGGACACGATAGCAAAACTGTAGCCGACGATCGCTATCTCGATTTTATCACCCGCGGATTACTTTGGTCAGTCAATCATCTCAGCCCAGACGGCAAACCAGAAGCCGGCTACGGCAAAAAATAACTATCCTATGCGGAGTAAAATTTATTCTGCCTTCGTCATCCTTGGTCTAGTTTTGCTAGGCACTGCCCTCCCTGCAGCGGAACCAGCACCTAAGGTTGAGAAAACTATTAGTAATAAAAAAGGCGTGGGTCTGGGCAGAAATCCAGATTGGATTGGGCTCAACGAACTCAAAGAACTTAACGTGGGCTGGTTCTATAACTGGCAAACCACTTCTTCGAAATTTAACACCAGCATCGAATTCATACCCATGATTCGTGCAGGTAAAACGGCCACGAGTCTGGGACGAGGTGATTTCATTCTTGGCTACAACGAACCCGATCACCCGAAGCAAGACAACATCAGCGTCAAAGAAGGTTTAGCCAATTGGTCTAAAGTAACCATGAAAGGAAAATTCGTCGTGGGACCAGCCATGTGCAAAGATCCGATTAATGGTGATTGGCTCCCAGACTTCATGAAAGCCAAGCCAAAGGTAGATGCCATCGCAGTTCACTGGTACAAGGGTGCTAATTCAAAAAAATTTATTGATGACATGGAGGCCATTCACAAAGCCTATGATTTACCATTATGGATTACGGAGTTTGCCTGCCAAACGTCGGAGTCATCGAAGTCTGAACCTAAAAAGTTTAGTCAAGCCGAAGTGAATCAATTTATTTCTGAAGTCATTCGCTGGATGGAGAAGACCTCATGGGTGCAGCGGTACGCATGGCATAGCTCAAGCGAGGGCACATCATGCCTATATGATGACTCTGGAAAGTCGCTCAGTGCTACGGGTAAAACCTACGCTAAAGAGCCCAAATAATTGAGCGAAATTGAAAGGGGGAACAATTCTAACATACCGAAGTCGAATGGCTTGCCACTCGTACCACTTACCTCATTTAAAAACTATGCGCATTATTCTATCACTCGCTTGGCTCAGCACCTCATTGTTAGCCATCGAAATCAATCCAAGTATTTCCGATAAGTTTTTCCGAGAGCCTAATGCGGCCTTCGCCACCCACCCCAAAGAGGTCCTAAAAACGGTTGATTTAAATACTGTAAGCGTGGAGGCAGCCCAAAGCCAAATTGAAAGCTGCCGCCTTGAAAACCCAGAAGCGATTTGGGTATTCGTCCTTAAGGGCACGCTCACTGTCAAAACGACACCCCTAAGCCTTGGCACAAAAAACTTCTTAGAGTTTGCAGAAGGATCCAGTATTGTCGCCGACAGCAAAGCGACGGCGGAGTGTTTAATTAAAATTCAGCAAAGTGAAATGATTGACCTTTATAACAAATCGAAAAAAGGCGGTACTTTAAAAGGAAATGGCAAAGTGAGTGCAGGAATTATCATTAGCAAAAGTTCACGCGTGAATATCGACCAAATTAATTTTGAGAATTTATCGGTCGGCGTTAAATTCGAGAACGACGAAAACAGCCTTATCCATCAAGCCTGTAGCATCACACGCTGTAATTTTACGAAAATTGAAAATGCTGTAATCGCTAATAAAATAAATGGTTTTGTAGCCCTGGATAATTCATTCAAAGATATCACGAATACTGGAATCACGGTCAATTCACCTAACAGCACCTTAGCAGGCAATAGCTTTAATAATGTGCTTAAGGGTTTTAACTTCGGTGGAGACAACGCAGTTTTTGTCCGCAATGAATTTATCCATTGCCCAACCGCTTTTGAATCTACGGTCGATAGTAAGTCTGCGTTTATTGCACAAAATAAGAGCCAAGGCAGTGAAACGTTAATTAAATTAGAAGGCGAAAAGCATACCCTATTTGACAACAGCACTGCGGGAAAGATTTCCACCTCGGCCGCCTCCCCTGCGAACCACTTCATCTATAAAAATCCAAATCTCAAAACCAGCAATGAGCCAGCGCTCATCGTGTTCAATCCTCCGACCCAGAAAAATCCACATAAAGACAGTACGATTGTTCCTGGCATGGGACGATATGATCTTGAGATTAAAGGAGACAAAGGTGCGGATACCAAAAAATGGCCGGATCTAAGTTCGGCGCAAAAGCTCGCCAATGAAGCACGGGCACAGCACCCCCAAGATTTCCTCGTCATTCACCTGAAGGATAATTTCGCATCACGTACGTCAGAAGGCTTTAGCATGCCTGCTAATAGCTGTATTATTCTCGATGGCACCCTCTTCGCGGATGTAGATAGCCCCAGCAACCCACCCTATGTTAAGGGCGAAAAACCCACCCAGCTCATTGAATTCCCCAAAGAAGGCTATGGTGCCGTCTCCGGTGGTAAACTCGACGCCAATCATAAGATCTTTTACTGTATTCGCACCTCATCGCCCAAGTGCGATCATGGTGTAGTTGAAGATGTGACTCTCTATAATGGAGCACGCGACGGTCTTTATACGAAATATCGAAACGGCCAATCCCGACTGATTGTGTCTAAATCCAATTTTTCTAATAATTTTGGACGTGCGCTATGGCCTCACGTCAGCGGCCCTGTTTTTGCGATCGAAAACTATCTTGAAACAAGCGGCAAAGACGGAATCGATTTAGATGCTGGTGCTAAATATAACATCTGTATTTTCAATACATCGGTTAAAAATAAACGTCATGGTATCTTCATCGAAGAAGCCTCGCATCATAATATTCTTTTCGGAAATGAATTAAACGGAAATCTTAATTCAGCTGTCCACGTCTGGAATGAAGAAGTTAAGGGCAATACTACGGACAATGCGATTGTGGCCAATGTCTGTAATGGTAACCGTCGCGGACTCAGTTGCGGCGGCAGAGATCCCGCTAAAACCTCTAGCTCCAACTTCTACTTCAATAACGAATGCTCTCGTAACACCGACTTCGGTATCATCACAGGCAATAAAAACGGGATAAACAATTACTTCAGCCAATGCCTAGTAAAAGATAACAAGGCTGGAGACATTCAAGTGAATGATGCCGCGAAACCGTTTCTGCTAAACACACCTGCTCGTTAAACATTTTCATGGCGGGTAGCATGGTGCCTATTGATTGAAATACGTCGCCTGACGCAGAGGCCCATCGTCGCTAAACCTAAACCTAGTCCAAAGTAACTCGGTTCAGGAATCGTCGCGGGTATGTAGTCGTAGTATAAGGACATACTAACGGTGGAACTTAACTTTGAGTAATCGCGTACTGGGTTTCCTGCATAAGTACCAGCCACCAGGAACTGAGTGACAGATGTAAACGCGGGCGCAAAAGAGATGCCCGTGCCTTTATAAAAAGCTAAGTCAGTGCTTGTTGATAAATTTAAAATAACCACCGGTTCGGTTAAAAGATTCCGGGTAGGGTCAAAGTTAAAAGTCGCTGAACCTTTACGCGCAATCGTTTTAGGCAGGACTTGATTTAATATACTCACGCTACTTGTTCTCGGAAGGTACCCGACATCATAATCGGTAATTAAACCATCATGCGCAGTATTATTTAAACTCGAAGCAGCGTAGAAAAGTACATCTAAGTTAATGGCTGTTATCGTGGAAGTTCCTGAAGATCCTTGCGTGTAAACAAAACTTCCGCCCAAAGAGACTGAGTTAAGTTTGAGTGTGACCGCGCGCAACGTTCCCAGTTTGGTATTAAACTTTAGAAATCCGCCGTAATTATAATCGATATAAACGGTAGGATTGAAAATCACTGTCTGAACCTGAGTTTGAAGCGTGACGGCATACGACTTTGCCGGAAGAAATAAATAGGCGAGCGCAGTGATTAAAGTTAATCTCTTTATGTCGCACGAAGGGCTTATCGTTAAAGTCATGCCCCATTGTTTGGTCGCCTCGTCAAAAGCCCCAATTGCTTAGATGCCTTAGTGGTTTTTTGGGATTAAACTCGCTGCCAACAAAAAACCCCTAGAAATCTAGGGGCTTTAGTTCATCAATGATGAAAGTGTAATTAAGACTTTAACTTGCGACGACGAACAGCCACCGCAGCAAGTGCGAGACCACCTAATGCGAGACCGTAAGTGGAAGGCTCAGGCACCGCAGTGTAGTTGTAGGTTAATGACACATTAGCCAAAGAAGAAATACCTGTGTAGTTGTAGCTAGGATTTCCGGTAATACTTCCACTTGTCGCTAAAGATAGACTCAGGGTGAAAATAGGAGCAGAACTTAAATTGGTTCCTATGAAATCTTTAATTTGAGAGTTAGAACTTAGGGTCTGTGTAAGTGGAGAAGAATTAGTTACAAGATTCGTGTTATTGAAAGTAATAGTTTTAGAAGTATTTCTCGCAACGTTGAGTGGCAGAGTTTGATTTGAAGACGACAGTGATTTTGAAGTGGAGCTCAAATCAGAATTTAATCCGTTAAACAAAGTGGATCCGGAAGTATCGCCTGAGTATACAGTGACGTACGAGCTAAATGCATCAAGTCTTGATCCAGTGCCTGAAGAACCTGCTGCAAAATTCAAAGACCCGGTGAGGCTTGCTGAATTAATGGTAAAGGTAACGCTATTCAGTGTCCCTAGGGAACTATCGAAGGCTTGGAAAGAGGTTACGTCGTAAGCTTGGTTAACGTAGAGCGTAGCAGAGGTAGACTGAGTATAGGTGACGGCCTTGGATTGCAGTGGCAAAACGATGCCTGCTGCAGCAATTAATAAAGTGGGGAGGTTCAGTTTCATAAAAAGATTAAGAAGATATAATTTTCATATAAAATCGTTAAGCAAGTTAAATCTTGGGTTTTATTGTTACGGAAAGATGACCCCAAACGACTGAATTTAGGCAAAAATTTGCAAAATTTATGTAAATCAGCCTACCGTCCACCCGCCATCGACGGGCAAACTCTGACCGGTAATGAAATTGGCGGATTTTGAGCAAAGGAAGAGAACTGTTCCAGCTACCTCTTCGGCCTGTCCGAGCCGACCCATAGGATGCTGAGCAATGAGACCTTTGCGCTCCGGCGTATCACCCTTCCCTACAAATCGATCAATCATGTCCGTTTGAATCGCTCCCGGGGCAACGGCGTTCACGCGAATATTTTTGGATGCGTTCTCGAGTGCTGCCACCTTGGTTAAACCCTCAACCGCGTGTTTACTCGCCACATAAGCTGCCATGCCAGCGATGCCGACATGTCCAGCGACTGAACTTAAATTCACAATCGCACCACCACCCGATTTTTGAAGAGCAGGGATTTGGTATTTCATTCCCCAGAGCACACCTTTCACATTGATACTAAAAGTATTTTTAAAATTTTCGGCCGTTTGATTTTCAATGAACAATCCAGGCTGCCCCTCAATGCCGGCATTATTAACCGCGGCATCGAGACGACCCCACTTCTTCATGACTTCATCAACGACTCTTTGATTGTCCGACTCCTTGGAATGATCCGCTTGAATAAAAATACTAGGTACACCTAAAGCTAAAATCTCTTTAAGCACAGTCTATGCGTTGTCGGATTTAATATCAGTCAATGCGACAGCATAGTTTGCTTTTGCAAAAGCCAAGGCTACCGCGTGACCTATACCAGAACCACCGCCAGTAACTAAAACAACGGGGTGTTCAGACTTCATAGGAGCATCCTACATCCTTTTCATAACCTGTCAAAACAACGTCAGCCGTTTACCTATAAAACCGAACTTATGTCTGCCTAATTCAAATTAAGTCATTAAAATCAAAGTGAGTGACAAACCCCTGAGCGTAATTTAATTAATCTCAACCCCATCCCCATGAAAAAGACATTTTGGCTAGTGATACTTGGTTTAATTTTAACTACACAATCTGAAGCTAAAACCGCATCAGCGGCCGATGAAGGCGTAACCGTTGATATGAGTGGAACCAACTCCGTCGCCCCTGAATCTCCCGCCGAACGCGATGCTCGACTGGGTTGGTGGCGTGAAGCTAAATTCGGATTATTTATCCACTGGGGTGTCTATGCCGTGCCCGCAGGAAAATATGGTGATGTGGATAATTACGGTGAGTGGATCATGTGGAACACGAAAATGTCGGCAGCCGAGTACCAGGGTTACGCTAAAAAATTTAATCCGTTTAAATACAATCCAGAGCAGTGGGTAAAAATCGCCAAAGACGCGGGCATGAAATACATCGTGATTACTTCAAAACACCACGATGGTTTTGCGCTCTTTCCATCCAAAGCAAGTAAGTGGAATGTCGTGGATGCCTCTGCTTATGGCAAAGATCTTCTTGGCCCACTCGTTCAAGCTGCACACTCTCAAGATTTAAAAATTGGTTTTTATTACTCACACGCCCAAGACTGGAATAATCGCGGTGGTGCAATTAAATCCTTTAAAGAAGGCGATGGCTGGGACGAGTCTCAAAAGGGAACTTTTGACTCATACCTTGAAAAAACTGCCGTACCGCAAATACGCGAAATTCTCACCAACTACCCGATTGATATTCTTTGGTGGGATACGCCAATTCACATGTACAAGCCGAGAGCTGAGCCAATTGCGAAAATCTTAAAAGAAATTCGTCCTAATATCCTCACCAACTTACGCCTGGGGGGCGGCTATGGAGACTACGCAACGCCTGAGCAGTTTGTGCCATCGACTGGATTAAAAGGCGATTGGGAAACCTGTATGACGATGAACAAGCACTGGGGTTATAATGCCGTCGACCAAAATTGGAAATCATCCTCCGAACTCATCCAAAAATTAATTACCATTTGCGCTAAGGGTGGTAACTTCCTGCTCAACGTTGGACCTACCGCCGAAGGAGAAATTCCGGCAGAAAGCGTCAAACGACTTAATGACGTTGGTCAGTGGCTCAAAGTGAATGGTGAATCTATTTACGGAACTAAAGCTGGACCCTTCCCCTTCCTTACTTGGGGTGCAGCGACTCGAAAAAATGAAATCGTTTATTTACACGTCTTTAATTGGCCAGCGAATGGTGAATTACGTCTACCACTCCATAGCAAAATTAAGAGCACGCGACTCATCGTTGATCCGAGCAAAGAACTTAAGACGACTCAAGATGCCGCCGGCACGATTATTTATCTCCCCAAAGAAGCACCAGATAGCGTCGCTACCGTCATCAAACTTGAAGTCGCGGAAGAGCCTGTGGTTGAGCCTATCGCTTCGTTTAACAAAAAACTGATTGCCACCAGCGAGTCGCCCAAAAATCCCGTAGCGGCAGCACAAGACGGTGATGCAGCTCAGTACTGGGAAGCGGGACCGGATGATAAAAACGCATATTTAGAATATGATTTAGGTAAACCCACTGTAATTCATGCCCTTGCAGTGGATGAACCTGATCGCTGGCCGCGCTACAAACAGGACATTCGAGTTGAAATTGAAACCGACAAAGGCTGGACCCAACTGTTAGCGGTGCAAACCAATGGACACGGCCACCAAGTCAAATTCCCTGAAATTAAGGTTCAAAAAATTAGACTCTACGTGAAGCGTGAATTGGGACCCGCAGGGATTGCCGAGTGGCAAATCTACTCACCCGAGTAAACTGGCACCAAGACTTGAGATTTGTTCATAGTGCCGTAACGTTACGGTCACTATGAACTCTTTCTCTATTAAAGCATTTGGTACCACTGCTGGCAAAAATCCTTTAGCGCCTTTAAACATCAACCGTCGCGAGGCTGGGCCTACCGATGTTGAAATGGAAATTTTATACTGCGGTGTGTGCCACTCCGACATCCACCAGGCCCGCAGCGAATGGCCAGGCACCATGTATCCCTGCGTTCCGGGTCATGAAATCGTTGGGCGTGTCTCCAAGGTTGGAAACAAAGTTACGAAACTTAAAGTCGGAGATACGAGTGCCGTGGGTTGTATGGTGGATTCCTGTCGAACCTGTAGTCACTGCCAATCAGGGCTCGAACAATATTGTACTAGTTTCCCTACGTTTACCTATAACGGCGCGGATAAACATTTAGGAGGACATACTTTTGGTGGCTACTCATCGCACATCGTGGTCGATGAATCCTTTGCTTTAAAAGTTCCTGCCGGACTTGATTTAGCTGCGACTGCGCCCCTCCTTTGTGCAGGCATCACAACCTATTCACCGCTAAAACATTGGAAAGTATCGGCTGGTAAAAAAGTGGGAATTGTCGGTTTAGGTGGACTGGGACACATGGGCGTAAAATTTGCACGCGCCTTCGGTGCGCACGTGGTACTCTTCACCACCTCTCCAAACAAAGTAGCAGATGGATTACGATTAGGAGCTCACGAAGTAGTTTTATCAACTGATCCTGATGCGATGGCCAAACACGCTAATAGTTTTGATTTTATTTTAGACTGCGTTTCCGCGCTCCATGATATCAATGCCTACATGAATTTGATTAAACTTGATGGCACACTGACGCTAGTAGGAGTACCCGAGAAACCCTTATCAGTTTCCGCTTTCAGCTTAATCCTACC
>JBAXUJ010000033.1:0-11272 GCA_037129735.1 Opitutia bacterium
GGTCAAAATATTAGTCTCAATTATCTAGGCTACATTCCCTCTAATCGTCGCTACCGCGATTGTTCATTTCTGATTGATGGTCCGGCAGCGGGAGAACTCGAACGAGTTTTTATTGCAGACTGGTGTCAGGCTACTAACCGCGAGCCCAAAGAATTCTTAGAAATCTTAAGACACCAACCAAAGCCTTCAGGAGATACCCAAATAAAAATTATTTCTTCCGGGCCTGATTGTATAGGCGACCCTCTTTGGGAGACCTACATCAAATTAATCGAAGATGCGGAGAAATCGATTACGATTATGACGCCGTATTTTGTGCCTGACCGAACTTTATTTCGACTACTCGTTAATGCTGCACAGAAAAAAATACATGTTAAAATTATTTTACCGCGCCGCTCGGATCATCGCTTACTCGATTTCGCCCGTCGCTGGTATTTACGTAAATTAAAAGAAGCGGGAGCCCAAATTCTCTTTTATAAATCAGGCGTGTTACACGCTAAGTTATTTATGGCTGATGATGAAACTGCGATTGTGGGCTCAGCTAATTTAGATATGCGTTCCCTCTTCTTTAATTACGAAATAGCAGCCTGTATCAATCACATGGAATCCCTTAATAATATTGGGAATTTCATCACTTCCGTCGAACAGGGATGCTCGCCCTATTCGGAGGACATTTACAGGAAAAGTCGCACCTGGAAGGGTCAGGCCCTTGAGGCGGTTTCCAAACTAGTCGCTCCCCTGCTCTGATTATCCCAAGAAGGCGTGCAGACGGACGCTTAAGCCAGTGTCAGGAATAAGGAATCCATCGTGACCAGCATCGGTGACTTCTTCAAGGTAAGCGGCGTTTACTCCGACTGCGGTGGCAGCGGCAACAACCATGCGCAGTTCGCTGGTCGGATAAAGCCAGTCGCTCGAAAATCCAATCGCTAAAACATCGGGTCCGTTTTTCTTAAACAACTGACCAGCGGCGGCACGTGAGGTTAAATCAAATCGATCCACGGCTCGCGTGATACGCAGCCAACTATTCGCATCAAAACGTTTTACGAAAGATGTACCTTGATGCTTCAAATAACTTTCTACCTGCCAATAAACAGGATCGTTATGTTTGGCACCGAGCACTTTAGCGCGGCCAAATTTTTGGTCGAACGCGGCAGAGGAAAGATAGCTGATGTGGCTGATCATTCTTCCGATAGCTAAGCCACTATCAGGCCCTTCGCCGGGTTGATAATGTCCGCCACGCCATTGCGGGTCGGTCTCAACACAAGCGCGCGAAACTGCATTTAAGGCAATAGCCATGGGCGATTGGCTCAACCCTGCGGCAAGCACCGCAATGCGACCAACCTCTTCTGGATAATCTCCCGACCAAAGCAATGCCTGCATTCCGCCCATCGATCCGCCGACGATAGCATGTAATTTTTTAATACCGAGGTGTTGGATGACGAGACGCTGACCGCGAACGATATCGCCTAAAGTAATTTCAGGAAAGTATCCGCCGTAAGGTTTGCCTGTGCGGGGATCAATGGAGAGAGGTCCAGTCGAACCGCGACAACCACCGATGCAGTTGATTCCGATGACAAAGAAACGATCTGTGTCGATGGCTTTACCTGGTCCGACAAAACCATCCCACCAACCAGGTTTAGCATCATCGGGTTGATAACGTCCAGCGACGTGATGATCTCCGCTGAGGGCGTGCGGAACTAAAATGGCGTTCGATTTATCGGGTGATAATTTTCCGTAAGTTTCGTAACGCAGCGTGAGTTCCGGCAATTCGCCACCGAGCTCAAGTGGAAATGCTTTTTTGGAAATGAAATCCTGAAATTGAGTGGGCCCTAATAAGTTGGGCGATTTGGACTGGGCCGAAGGTTCGGACATACGAGATTATAGCCAAACCAGAGATTGGCGGGTGGCAAGTGACCATTCGTCTTGCCACGTCATAATAGAAGTTAAATTTAGAGCCTGTGGCAGATAAACACCTTCATTCTAAAGACTGCTGCGGCGCAGACCCCCATCCCAGGGTGGAGTCCGCCCTGAGTCGGATGAAAACGAAGGCTCTGCGTATCACGAATCCTCGTCTAGCGATGTTAAAAGTTTTATCGGAGTCCAAAAACCCGATTAGCGCGGAAGAAATTCATAAGTCAGCCGGTGATGGCACTTTGGATTTAGTAACAGTGTATCGAAATCTGGATTCACTTGAAGAAGCCGGAGTCGTCCAACGTCACCCCATCGAACGTGGAAAAAATCTCTACGCCCTTGTATCGCCTGACCATCATCACCACCACGTCATCTGTCGACGTTGTGGATTAATCGAAAAGCTTCCTGGTTGCGATACGATCAAACTAGAGATCGCTGCAAAAAATCAGGGCTTCACTGATTTGACCCACATTATGGAAATTTATGGCATCTGCCCCCGCTGCTCCAACCCCTCTCATGAATAATTTTCCAACTACTGCATTTATTTTAGGAGCTGGCCTCGGTCAGCGCCTCAGACCGCTCACGGAGAACTGTCCGAAGCCACTACTGCCGATTGGTGATCAGCCGATGGTTTTTCGCGCCATGGAAAAACTTCGTCAGGCCGGCGTACAAAGATTTATTATTAACACGCATCACTGCCCCAATGTATGGAAACAAACTTTCCCTGAAGGCACCTGGGGCACAGCGAAAGTAGATTTAGTTTTTGAACCCACTCTACTAGAAACAGGCGGCGGATTAGCCAATATTGCTCAGTTTTTAACGCCTGAAGACACTCAATTGATAATCTGGAACGGGGATATCTTAAGCGATTGCGATATCAAAAATGCCTACGCTTATCACACCAGTAATAATGCCGAGGCGACGTTGATTGTACGCGAAGAGGGGCCAAATAAAAATGTGCGCATTACACAAGATGGTCTCATCACCGACATGCGTGATCGTCTAGGAAAAACGGACACGGCTTATCAATACACCGGCATCTGTTTTGTTTCTCGCGCATTTATTCAGACCACTCCTGCAACGATTGAATCCTTGGTTGAGCATTTTCTCCGTCGCCTCCAAGAGGCTCCTCAATCCGTTCAAGGTTTTCTTGATAGTTCAAAGTTCTGGCATGATTTAGGCACGGTCGAAGAATATCAGAAGGTTAAAGCTGAATTAGAAAAACCAGCACGCGGTAGCTTGAAAATTGAAGAGGCCGCCAAACGCCTCGGGCTTATTTTAGCTGCGGAAGGTGCCGCAATTAAAGGCGGATCAGGCAGACAGTTTTATCACACCCATGACGCACAAGGACATCCGTCGGTGTTGTGTAATTACGATGACAGTCGTCCTGAAAATTTAATTTACGGAGATATCGCAAAAGTCCTTCATCTCAACGGTCTCAATGTGCCTGCTGTTATTTCAGAAGATAAAGACTTAGGACTTTTAGTTTTAGAAGACTTAGGAACGGTTGACCTTTGGTCGCTTTGCCAGAGCGAAAGTTTCCCTTGGGCTCAATTTGCCTCGGCACTTGAACAAGTAACCCATCTGCACCGTGTCGGCACAGAGGCCATGAATCAGGCCCAAATCACCTTAAACGAACCCTTTAATGACAAACTCTACAGTTGGGAACGTCAGTACTTCTTAGACAATGTCTGCGTTGGTAAAAAACCTTCGCGTGATGTGCTTAATGACATGGCTTCACTGGCCAAAGAGTTATCAGCCCAGCCTCAGGTGGTACTGCACCGCGACTTCCAGTCTCAAAATATTTTAGTTAAGAATGACCAAGCTTGGTTAATTGATTTCCAAGGCGCGCGCCTGGGATCGATGTTCTATGATTACGCGTCACTCATGTTTGATCCGTATCTCAAACGTCGTGACATGGATTTATGGCGCATTGAAATTGAAGATCACACCAAAGAAATTTCTGGCTGGAAAGGTTCGCTCGATGAATTCAGCCACTTACTTCACATCGGTGCGACGCAAAGACTCTTACAAGCGTGCGGAGCGTATGCTTATTTAGGTAAGAAAAAAGGTCGGGCTGATTTCTTAGCACACCTGCCGCAAGGACTACGCAATCTTACGATTGCCGCTTCCCTCTGTGGAAAGCGACATCTCGCAAAATTCGCCGAAGAACTCAGCGGTAGCGCCGTAGTTATCCGTTAATCTTTTCGTCGAGGAAGCGAACCACTTCGTCTTCGGTCATACGCACCTGCTCTAAGGTGTCACGGTTACGTACGGTCACGCCGGCACCTTTTTCAATCGTGTCGAAGTCAATCGTGATACCGTAAGGTGTACCGATTTCGTCTTGGCGACGATAGCGACGGCCGATGGCACCAGACGCATCATAGAATACATTAAAGCGTTTCTTGAGTCGGCGGTATAAAGCTTCAGCGCGCTCAACGATTTCGGGCTTATTCTTAACCAGAGGGAATACCGCGGCCTTAAAGGGTGCCACGCGAATAGGCAATTTGAGCACGACGCGCTTTTCGCCTTCTACTTCGTCTTCATGATAAGCAGTTGTCAGGAGTGCTAAGAAAACACGATCCACGCCGACTGAAGGTT
Source organism: Opitutia bacterium (assembly GCA_037129735.1). GTDB lineage: Bacteria > Verrucomicrobiota > Verrucomicrobiia > Opitutales > UBA953 > UBA953. The sequence goes on from JBAXUJ010000033.1 coordinate 4,510, forward strand.
CAATGACGTGAGGAATAAAACGAGCCTTACCTGCTTCATCGAACCAATCTAATTTTTGTCCCGAGACTTGGCTGTGTTGAGTTAAGTCAAAATCACCGCGAGCGGCGACACCTTGAAGTTCTTGTACGCCGAAAGGAAACTCGAACATGATATCCGTGGTGCCCTTCGAGTAGTGGGCGAGTTTTTCTTGGGGGTGCGGATAAAGAGAAAGTTTGGCGCGAGGAATACCGATGGATTCAAACCAAGCTAAACAACCTTCAATCCAATCGCGGTGGGCGGTCTGCCAATCTGCTTGAGGAGAAATAAAGTACTCGATTTCCATTTGCTCGAACTCACGTGAACGGAAAATAAAATTGCGTGGGTTGATTTCGTTACGGAAGGCTTTGCCCATTTGCGCGATACCAAAAGGCAATTTCACCCGGCCCGTATCGACGACATTCTTAAAATTAATAAAAATACCTTGGGCAGTTTCCGGACGAAGATAGGCAACGGCAGAAGCATCCTGCATCGCACCCACGTAGGTCTGGAACATCATATTGAAGGAGCGTGGTGCTGTAAGCGATCCAGGCTTACCGGTAGCAGGAGAAGGAATCAGTGCGTACTGTTCGGGAGTAGATTCCGTGTAGTCTTTTAATTTGATTGGCTCGAGGGCGCCAGGTTTCGCGAGCTTACGTTTTAAATCATTCGCTAATTCTTCGGCCTTAGTTTGCATACCTTCATCTTCTAAAACGGAAACGTAACCGATGGTTTCTCCGGCGACGATGACGGGTGCGAAAAATAGTTGGTCTGCGCGATAGCGCATTTTGGATTCCTTACAGTCAACCAAGGGATCGGTGAAGTTGTCGATGTGACCCGAGGCCTTCCAAGTGGTCGGGTGGTGAATGATAGTGGAGTCTAAACCGACGATATCATCGCGACGGTGGACGAAGTCCTGCCACCAAGCTTGTTTGATATTATTTTTAAGTTCAGCACCCAAGGGGCCGTAGTCAAAAAATCCATTGAGTCCGCCGTAGATTTCAGAAGATGCAAAAACAAACCCGCGACGCTTGCACAGGTTAATGATGGACTCCATTTTATCGGTAGGTTCAGCCATAGTGTTATAGGTTCTGACTTACGCTTGAGGCCTGCCTGTCCGCAAGCCTGTTCAGCATTAAGGCCTAGGTTCTCGGCCAAAGGCTTCAGTTTTTTCTTTCCAATCGCGGGCCCCACGAGAAATCAACTGAAACAAAGCGGTAATTTCCTCGGCTGAAGCATTAATTTTAGACTGCGAACCCTCGAGTGAAGCGGTGAAGGAATCGAGGGCGGCCGTGGCATCGGCCAAATGGGCCTGGAGGATAATTAAATTCTCCGGACTGAAATCTTTATTCATATTTTCAGTATCAGAACGTAACGCCGTGCAGGCTTCAGTAATGCGATTCAATTTAGGTCCGAAATTTTCTGGATTCGTGGCGGTGGCCAAGGACTCACTGGTGGCAATTAATTTAGCCGAAAAGGCAGAAGCAAAAGCGGGATCCGATTTTGGAAAATAATGATCTAAGTCTTTTTCTAAATCTTGAGCAATTTTTTCGAGATCACGTTGGGTCGCACGATTCAGTTCTTTAACCAGACGTTCCATCGCGCGTTGCATTGTCTGTCCCGTCGCCGGAATTTCATTCGCCTGTAGTTGTTCTGGCATAGGATCATTCTCGGCCCAAAATAATTCTACCTGAAGTAAACCCGAAGCCGGACTCACGACGACGAGGTGAACACGCAGCCCTTGCGCGACTTCTTCTTGTAAATGTTTACCCCGTAAACGTTCAGCAAATCCACGATTCTCGAGTACTTCTGGATTCAAACTTAAATTTACCTGCGGACGAAGTTTAGCTTCATTGTCGAGCGAGAGTCCAATGGAGGAAACTTGTCCGACGACTACTCCTTTAACTCGAACAGGGGTACCCACGCTGATTCCGTGAATCGAAAAAGCGGGTCTAAAAAAAACATCCACTAACGGTGCGGACCATGCACGCCACCAAAGCCATGAGGACACGAGCGTAGTCACCATTAAAACGGTGACCAAAATCGTGCCTATGGTTTTTTTATTCATCCCGCGGACTGCGGATAGCTACCCAACCACTTGACGATTTCACAGCGTCCCTTGAGGGCAACGACGGCTTCTTGAACGGCAGGGGTTTCCCAGTGACCAGGGAAATCAATGAAGAACAAGTATTCCCAAGCGCGACGACGGCTGGGTCGCGACTCGATACGAATCAAATTAATACCACGGTCGGAAAAGGAACTGAGAGCGGCTTGAAGTGCACCTGGTTCATGTTTCAAAGTTAAAACCACACTCGTCACTTCATCCTTACTGCCCGGAGAATTGGCGGCGGTACCAATCACAAAGAAGCGCGTCGCGTTGTCGCGACGATCTTGAATACCGCGAGAAAGAATAGGAACACCGCGAGATTCAGCAGCCGAAGCGGCGGCAACGGCAGCACTACCCTTCGGCTCTTTCATCACTTTTTCAACCGCGGCAGCGGTGCTTTCTGTTTCGACTAAGGTAGCTTGGGGTACATGACGAGACAGCCAACCACGACACTGTGCGAGGGCGATGTCTTTAGAAAGTACGTGAGTGATTTCGTTGAGTGGTCCAAAACCAATCAAACATTGCTCCACTGAAAGGGTGATTTGTGCGACCACTTTTAATTCAGATTCAGCTAATAAATCCAACGAGTGACTGACGACACCTTCGGTAGAATTTTCTACGGGGACAACGCCATAAGAGGCCTCGCCCGATTCAACCGCTGCGAAAATATCGCTAATCGATTTCAAAGGTAAAGCAGGCACGCTCGAACCAAAGGCGCGAATTTGTGCTTGTTGTGTGAATGAACCTTCAGGTCCGAGATACGCCACCGGCTTGGCCATTTGTGCGCCGATAGAGAGAGAAATAATTTCGCGGAAAACCGAACGGATGCCCGATGCAGGTAATGCGGGCGCCGCTTCAACTAAAGATCGAAGAACTTGTTCTTCACGTTGAGGAGCGTAAACGGGCGCGCCTGATTTTAACTTTGCTTCGCCGATAGCTTTAGCGACCTGCAAACGCTCGCCCAATAGACGAAGGATTTCTTTGTCTATGCGATCAACAGATTTGCGATGTTCGTCTAAACTCATGAAGAAGGTGGTGAATCTGAATCAATGTTTACCGAACTAGAATTATCTTCAAGCGGTAAACCCATTTCGGCGTCGCCGACCGCTACGGGCGTAGTGGCACGGGTGATCCACTCCGAGATTTGTGCAGGAGATAAAACATCGGACGCTGGTAATTCGCCCAGAGTACGGAGACCGGTGAAATCTAGGAATTTGTCGGTAGTGCCGTATTGAATAGGACGACCAGGTAAATCGGCACGACCTGTCACCGCTACTAATTCCAATTCCAATAAACGATTGAGTGCGCTATCTACCGAGACGCCGCGAATCGCTTCCATTTCTGGACGCGTGACGGGCTGGCGATAAGCGATGATTGAAAGAGTTTCTAAAGAAGCTGGACTCAAACGTTGCGGACGAGGTTCACCGCGGAGGAGTCGGACCCAATCAGCGTAGGCTGGAGAAATGACTAAGCGAAAACCTTCGGGGCCTTGGAGGATTCGTGCGGAGTCATTGGCATCGCGCATTTCAGCTTCAAGAACATCTACCGCTTCACGAATCTGGGTCGCCGTGAGCAAAGTGGGGACTTGGTTAATGATGTCTTGAATCACTTCTTGAACAGGAGCTTCCGATGGAGCGGATGCTTCGGTCGATGGTGTAGCCCCTTCCTCGCTCCTCTCATGGACGGCTTGTGCATGGTAGCGTTGAACGACTTTTTGGATGTCTTTTATGGACACGGCCTCCGAGGTCGAAAGGAGGAGGGCCTTAATAATTTTCTTGAGGTTGAATTCCATGGATAGGAAGGTCTTAAATTCAGGTTGTCGAATGGGTGGATGGACCACAAAGTCCATTTATCTCCTTATTAAGGGCGACCGCCCCACTGACAACCGCAGACTTTCATACCATGACCAATTCAAACAACCAACGTCAATTTTCCTCAATCGTTGTTGACGGACCAGACCGCGCTCCGAGCCGTGCAATGTTAAGAGCCGTGGGCTTTACTGATGCAGACTTTAAAAAGCCCGTTGTCGGCATCGCTTCTACATGGTCGATGGTCACCCCCTGTAACATGCACATCGATCGTTTGGCCGTACAAGCTGCCAAAGGGGCGGATGAAGCGGGCGGTAAAGCAATTATCTTCGGTACCATCACCGTTTCGGATGGCATTTCGATGGGCACTCCTGGCATGCGCTACTCCCTCGTATCTCGTGAAATTATTGCCGACTCAGTGGAAGCCGTTGCGGGTGCCGAAGGTTTTGACGGACTCGTCACTATCGGCGGTTGCGACAAAAACATGCCCGGATGCGTGATGGCGATGGCCCGATTAAATCGCCCTTCTGTCTTCGTTTACGGCGGAACCATCGTACCCGGATTACACCACGGTAAAGCGGCTGATATCGTAACAGTCTTTGAAGCAGTTGGAAAATTTTCGGCTAATCAAATTAACGAAACTGAACTTAAGGAAATTGAGTCATGCTCGATTCCTGGCGAAGGCTCGTGCGGTGGTATGTACACTGCGAACACCATGGCTTCAGCGATTGAAGCCCTGGGATTAAGCTTACCCGATAGCTCGGCGCAGTTAGCAAACTCCAAAGATAAATTAGCGGATTGTGATCGTGCGGGTAAAGCCGTCTTGGAATTGCTTAAGAAAAATATTCGTCCGTCGGATATTCTGACTAAAGAAGCTTTTGAAAATGCTATCACCGTAGTCATTGCACTCGGTGGATCAACTAATGCCGTTCTTCACTTAATCGCTATGGCCCACTCCGCAGGCGTTAAGATTGGCCTCGAAGACTTCGAACGCATCGGACAAAAAGTTCCTGTACTCTGCGACTTAAAGCCTAGCGGAAAATATAACATGGCTCACTTCGTGCGTATCGGAGGCCTGCAACCTTTATTGAAAATGCTCTTAGACAAGGGCTTACTTCATGGAAAATGCCTAACTGTAACTGGTAAGACCGTGGCTGAAAACCTTGCAAATGTTCAGCCTTATGCGGCGGATCAAGATGTGGTTCGTCCATTTAGTAATCCGATCAAACCTGACAGCCATTTACGCATTCTCCGTGGTAACATTGCACCGCAAGGCGCCGTGGCAAAAATCTCGGGTAAAGAAGGAAATAGTTTTAGCGGCCAAGCGATTGTTTATGAGTCCGAAGAAGCTTCGCTCAAAGGAATTTTAGAAGGCGAAGTTAAAGACGGTCACGTGATTGTCATTCGCAACGAAGGACCCAAGGGTGGACCTGGAATGCGTGAAATGCTTGGGCCGACCAGTGCTATCATGGGCAAAGGATTAGGCAAAACCATCGCCTTGATTACGGATGGAAGATTTTCTGGAGGCAGTCACGGATTCGTGGTCGGACACATCACTCCCGAAGCAGCCGTCGGTGGCGTACTCGCTGTGATTCAAAATGGTGACGTCATCACGATCGATGCCGTAAAAAATCAAATTAATCTTTCAGTGTCTGATGCGGAAATCAGCCAGCGTCTTAAAAACTGGAAACCCACCCCGTGCAAAGAAAAGCGTGGGGCGTTGGCTAAATATGCGAAATCAGTTTCATCTGCCTCAGAAGGTGCCGTCACCGACGGAGACTAATAAATAAGATAAAACAAGGGGTAAATTGATATTTTTGCTCATCGGGGATTGCCAAACTAAGCGTCGCCGATGATTGTAATACGTCGTGGACACCTCTTTCGATTCTTACAGCAAGCATCTATTAAATTTCCCAGCTCTGGGCTTCGCTTTGGATTTAAGTCGAGCCACCGCCCCGGCTGGCTTTAAAGAAAAAATGTCCGCGCCGATTGCGAAAGCACTAGCGGACATGAGTGCGTTGGAAAGTGGTGCCATCGCAAATCCTGATGAAAAAAGAATGGTTGGTCACTATTGGTTGCGCGCGCCTGAATTAGCTCCGCAAGCCACCCTGACTTCAGAAATTAAAAAAGCCGTACAATCGATTCATCAATTTACGAAAGCTGTGCACAGCGGATCGATCCAAGGAGCTAAAGGGAAATTTACCGACTGTCTTTGTATTGGCATTGGAGGTTCAGCACTCGGACCACAATTCGTCGCGGATGCTTTAGGCACAGCGGGCGACAAATTAAAAATTCACTTCATTGATAATACCGATCCCGATGGCATGGACCGGGTATTTGCAAATCTAGGCAATAAATTAGGCACTACGCTCGTCATCGTCACTTCGAAGTCGGGCAGCACACCCGAGCCTCGCAATGGTTTAATTGAAACCGAACTCGTGTGGAAAAAAGCTGGATTAAATTTCAGTGCCCATGCGGTCGCCGTTACGGGTGAAGGCAGTCAGCTCGATCAAATCGCGATCAAAGAAAAATGGTTAGCCCGTTTTCCGATGTGGGATTGGGTGGGTGGACGCACCAGCGAATTAGGTCCAGTCGGTCTACTCCCCGCCGCGCTGCAGGGAATCGATATCGATGCACTTTTAGTAGGTGCGAAAAAAATGGATGAACTGACGCGCGAAAAAAATGCAGATAAAAATCCTGCTGCCCAACTCGCCCTCGCCTGGTATCACTTGACCGACGGACAAGGCAAAAAAGCCATGGTCGTTCTTCCTTACAAAGATCGCTTACTTTTATTTTCACGCTACCTTCAGCAATTAATCATGGAGTCGCTCGG
>JBAXUJ010000034.1:0-11055 GCA_037129735.1 Opitutia bacterium
GCATCCAGCCAGCGTCGACGATTAGAAGGTTGTCCGCGGATTAATCTTAAATCGTCTGAACAAAAAACTACCGTGGGGAATTGTCCCAAGTGCTGTGACACTGAACGAACGGGAGTATTATTCACGACGGCCTTCCGTGATCCCTTCGCTAATTGAATTTCGACCACCTGTTCGCCCGAGCCATCCACAATATCGAGTCGAATGCGTGCTTCTTTGCAGTCTTTGCGGATGAGTGGGGTGATTTCGTTTGTACGAAAAGAACGGAAGGTAGAAACTAGGCCGGCTGCTTCCAGTAAATTTGTTTTACCTTGGCCGTTATCGCCCGTCAGGAAAACGTGTGTATTATCTGTGTTTACATCCGCAAAAACTAAGTTTCTAAAGTCTACCGTGCGAATGCGGGTAATACGCATAACTACTGCGGAATCTCAATCGTCACGCCCACCACTAATTTAGAGGGATTTTTAATTTTAGATTTATTGGCGTTATAAATTTCGGTCTTTCTCGTATCGGTACCGTAGAATTTTCGAGAGATAGACGAAAGAGTGTCGTTCGCTTTGATGATGTAAGTAGTCGAGGTCTTCGTACCGGTTGAAACTGTTTTGGTATTAGCGGTTGAAGTTGAATTAGTAGAGATGGGCACTTCGCTTACTTTATTGATTCGGGAAAGTTCTGCGACCTCGCGTTTTAATTTTTCGTTTTCCGATTTCAGTTTCTGAAACTGGGCCGATTGATCAGTCGTACTCACGGCATCGGGCTCAAGGGGTCGGCCAGGAATTTGTTCCAGATAAAGTTTCTCGGCGGTTTTAATCATTTGCCGAACAATTTTACTTTGATCGGACGTAGGCTTGAGACGGATGTACTCGTTAAAATGGTAAATTGCAGGGAGGGGTTCTTTTAAATCGATATACATACGGCCAGCTTCGAGGTGTGATTCGGCGGCACCTTTACGTGAATCGATAATGCGTAAGAAACATTCGAGTGCACGGCGCGACTCATGTTGTTTCTCGTAGGTGAGACCTTGACGAAATTCTGGATCATCGAGTTCAACTGTTCTTGCGCCGGAGTCCTTGTTGTCGTCACAACCTACAACCAAGAGAACTGTCGTCATTAAAACCCAAGATAAAGTGACTGAATGTTTACGAGACATACTGAGTTAACATTTCAATGTACTCTTTTAAACTCAATCTAAAATCATTCCTTCATTGCTTTAATCAGGGCGGCTTTGAGTTCGGGTGTGTTAAATTTGAAACCCGATTTTAAGGCGACATCGGGCATGATAGCCAGGTCGGCCAAGAGTGTCTCGGAGCCCATTTGCCCAAATAAAGTAGATACGAGCCAAGTAGGCATAGGGATGGATGTAGGGCGCTTGAGTACGCTGCCAAGCTCCTCGGTAAAGACAATTTGGGTTACGGGATTAGGAGCTACGGCGTTAACGGCCCCCTCTATTTTATCATTTTTTATGATCCAAGAGATGAGAGAGGCTAAATCGCCCAATCGAATCCAGCTCATGTGCTGCGTTCCAGGTCCTATTCTGCCACCTAAGCCTGCTACAAAGGCTGGGAGCATAGTTTTGAGGGCACCGCCTGAGGCGGCAAGTACGAGACCGGTTCTTAGGTGGACGGTTCTAATTCCCGCTTGCTTGGCGGGTGCGGTTGCCGCTTCCCAGGCCTCGGTGACTTCGCCTAAAAAACCTTCGCGGGCGACGGTTGATTGTTCGGTCAGAATTTCGTTGGGTCGATTGAAGCCGTAACGATTGATACCAGAAATAGAAATAAATACTTTGGGAGGATTTTTTAATTGAGCCAAAGTCGATGCCAGTAAGGCGGTACTTTCGGTTCGGCTAAGAAGAATCCGATTCTTACTCGCCTCCGTCCAGCGTTGCGCGATGGGCTCACCCGCAAGGTGAATGACAGCATGAGCATTTTCTAGAAAATCTTTATCAATCCAACCTGATGCAGTATCCATCGACATCGGACCTTGTTGACGAGACTTTAAAGGAAATACCGAGAAGCCGTCTTGAATTAAAGTACCACCCACGGCTTGTCCGACGAGGCCGTGCGCACCAGTTAAAATAACTCGAGGGGTGGAGGTGGTCACAATAATTATTTTAATAACATCATTATCGACATAATTACCATTACTAAATCTTCGATGAGGGTAATGGTCGACATGGGTAAATTTAAGCTCGTTCCCAAGCAGGCACAGCGAATTTGTTTATTTTGGCGCAAGGCATTCATTACCCCTAAGCTTCCAAAGCCCATTAATGCAATCGACCCCCAGAGTGCATAATGAATTTGGTATTTAAAGAGAAACGCAAAGCCGAGGAACAATTCCAGAAACGGGTAAATCAGTCCGTATGACGACCATTTTTGAGCGAGTAAATCGTAGGTTGAAAATGCTGATTTAAATCCGGCTAAGTCGAAAAGCTTGAACGAACCGAAGACGATGAAAAATCCAGCCATGAAATTTAACATACAAGCTTCTCGATCTGGCCAACTTTGTGCCGAGACTAAGGTAATCATTAAAACGATTACGAGGAGAGGTTGGTAGGTCTTGAACCATGATTTAACTTCACCACCCGCTGCTTCTTTTAATTCGGATTCTTCAATGAAACTATATTTTCCGATTTTCTTTAATTCGGTATTCAAACTATCAAGGCTCATTCTTGACTCCATTGTTATCACTGCCTGCGGCGGATTGAGTGTTACTTGGATATCTTTAACGTGCGGCTGAATTTGAGCCTCGATTTTTTTAACGCAACTCTCGCAATGCATGCCTTTAACGGAATACGTTATTTTCATATTAAAATATTAACTACGATCCCCTAATAATCAACGCTTCGTGACGACGAGTATCCACGGCTTCGGTTGATGGACGGCATAACCAATCTTTTCTACGGTATTACCGTCATTTTCAGCTGATTGCGCAAAGGTTTGAACGACATCGGACTCTTCTTTTCCGCCGGGATGACCCGTATACGCTACGCAAATGAGGCGTCCACCACTTTTTAATTCTGTTAATGCCGATTGTAGAGCGATGGCGGTACTTTCTGGCTGCGTGATAATTTTCTGATCACTGCCAGGAAGGTAACCTAGATTAAAAATGGCGACGGCGATTTTTCCACGATGTGACTCCGGCAGTGATTCGACTAGTTCCGCATGTGAACGTTCGTGTAGAGTCACGCGATTAATTAGACCTGAAACTTCGAGCAGATTTCGTGTGGAATTGATGGCGTCGGGTTGAATGTCGAAAGAATGCACCCAACCCGTTGGACCCACCGTTTGTGCTAAGAAAGCAGTGTCGCGACCTTTGCCCGCAGTGGCATCAATCGCAATGTCGCCGCTGTTTAAAACTTCGCTGGCTAGTGCTTGTGCGCGTTCAGTAACGCGAATGGGGATTACGGTAGCCAAGGGAATTGTCCATAGTTAGGCGGACGTTTTTCGTTCCACGCTTTTCTGCCTTCGTCGCCTTCTTCAGATAAATAGTAAAGTAGGGTGGCGTTTCCTGAGAGTTCTTGAATGCCTGCTTGGCCGTCGAGCTCGGCATTAAAGGCTGATTTTAGGCAGCGAATCGCAAGCGGACTCTTGGTCATGATCTCTTGTGCCCACTTGATACCTTCGTTATCTAATTGTTCGTACGGAACGACGGTGTTGATGAGACCCATCTCGAGAGCTTGGGTCGCATTGTACTGTCGGCAGAGAAACCAAATCTCACGCGCTTTCTTTTGTCCAACATGACGTGCGAGGTACGAGGCACCGAAGCCGCCATCGAAACTTCCTACAGTGGGTCCGGTTTGTCCGAAGACCGCATTGTCAGCTGCGATGGTTAAATCGCAAATGACATGGAGTACATGTCCACCACCGATAGCATAACCCGCCACGAGTGCGATCACCACTTTCGGCATGGAGCGAATCAGTCGCTGTAAATCTAAAACGTTGAGACGAGGCACACCGTCTTTACCGACGTAGCCGCCAGCTTGGCTGCCACGAATTTTTTGATCTCCGCCAGCGCAGAATGCAAATTTTCCATCGGTCTGAGGGTTGGCCCCGCGAAGCAGCACAACGCCGATGGTCTCATCATCACGGGCATCGTTAAATGCTTTGATCATTTCCGCGACGGTGTCGGGTGTGAACGCGTTACGTCGATCGGTCCGATTAATCGTCACGCGAGCGATGCCTTCGGCTTTCTCGTAAATAATATCGGTATAGTTACCGTGTTTTATCCACTTTAGTGTGGGTTGCATAGGTCCACAGTGAGGGGTTAAAGAATAATTTCCAATGAATAAGAGAGGGGACGCTTGAAAATTTGCTCTAACCCATCCAATTTTAGGTATGCGTGAATTAACGAAGGAACAAATTTCGAAGGTTTCTCAATGGGTTGCCGAGGGGGCATCACTTTCTGTCATCCAAGGAAAAATTTCAACCGAGCTGGGTATTTCGATGACGTTCTTAGACGTCCGCTTCTTGGTCGATGACTTAAACCTGATTCTCCAAGAAAAAGAAGAGCCTAAGAAGCCTGAAGAGGTTGCCGCCGCGGCTGATGAAGCTTTGCCGGCCGAAGCAGCTCCCGCTGGTGCTGCCGCGGGCGTGAGGGTAGAAGTAGATACTATTTGCCGACCTGGTACGATGGTCAGCGGTAACGTAACTTTTTCCGATAATCAAAAAGCCGATTGGTATTTAGACATGGAAGGCAGACCGGGACTCGTACCACGCACCCAAGGATATCGTCCGACTCAAAACGATATTATGGACTTCCAGCAAAAGTTGGACGCGGCTCTACGTCAGTCAGGATTCTAAGCGCGCGATTTTAATATCGCTTCCGCAATCGTAAAATCACTCGGGCGAGTGAGCTTAATATTTACATCGGTATTTTCTACTAAAGATATTTCCTGACCGAGTGTAGCCACGGCAGAACTATCATCGGTTACCTTGGCTCCCGTTTCATTTACTTTACGATAGGCTTTGAGGATGACCGAAGTGCGAAATACTTGCGGTGTTTCCGCGGTCCAGACGAGTGAGCGATCAGGTGACATTTCGACCGCGTTACCAGTCTTTTGAGCAATCTTTATGGTATCAGCGGCTCTCCCTGCAAGAATAGCGGCACCAGACTTAAGTGCTTGGGCTCGTACTAAATTGATCGAAGCAGGTGTGATGAGTGGGCGGGCTCCATCATGAATGTGCACCAAACCTGGATGGTCGGCGCAGGTTTCTAACGCAGCGAGTACAGATGCTTGGCGACTCTCACCACCGAGAACATATTCAACTTTCCAATTTGGAAAATTGAATGTCGCATACGCTGTTTGTATTTTCTGTAATTGTTCAGGGTCGCGATAGGTGATAATAACCTTCTCAATTTTTCCGGTAGCGTAAAAGGCGTTTAAAGAATAAAAAAAGACTGGTTTATCGAGGAGCGTTGCGGTGATTTTATCATCCACGACTTTCTGCATCCGTCGGGCAAAGCCTGCGGCGAGCAACACTAGTATGTCGCCAGGTTTACTCATGGGGTTTCTCCGATTTCTCGGCAAATTTTAATCGTTTCAGCAACAGGATCCGTTGCTTTTAAAATCGGACGGCCGACGACGATGAAGCTCGCACCCGCTTCAGCAGCATGTGTTGGAGTCATGACGCGATTTTGATCGTCGGCTTTACCGTCGGGATAACGAATACCAGGCGTTACTAAAACGGGCTTCGGTCCTAATTCTTTGCGAAGCAGAGGTAATTCCAAGGGAGAACAGACGCATCCATGAACACCTGACTGAATAGCCATTTTAGCGAGTAGCTTAACTTGTTCTTCGGGACTGGACTTTACGCCCACCGCCGTGAGTTGGGCTTGATCCATCGAGGTCAGCACCGTGACAGCAAGTAATTGGCAGTCCGGAATGTTCTGTTTCGCTGCTTCAACGGCACGAGTGAGCATTTCCGGTCCGCCACTGGCATGAAGAGTCAGTAAAGAGCAGGGGCGACCTTTGAGACTTTTAATGGCCGAACTGACGGTATTAGGAATGTCGTGTAATTTTAAATCGAGAAAGACTTTAAATCCTAAAGCGTGAAATTCATCGACGATGGTGGGTCCGTATTTAACAAAAAGTTGAAGACCTAATTTTACCCAAGAAACTTTTCCGATTAAGGGACGAACCAACGATAGCGCCTCTTCTTTGCTCTCAACATCTAGAGCGATAATTAGACGGCAGGGATTTCCCATAACACAGATTTAGGTCTTAAAAACCTAATCTGCGAGAGTTAAATTATATCTTTAATTTAAATTTGATGACTACCTTAAGAACTTCGCAGGATTTTGAAATTTGTACCCCGGGTTGATGGGCATCGGATGGATAGAAAATAGTAAACTGCGAAGGGTAGAGATGGAGGAGCGTGGAGGCCGCGGTCGGAGCCACAAATTTAGCGACATCTTTATCTACTGAATAAGGTTCAAGGGTTTGAAGTAAGGCGACGTCGTGATGTCCGCAGTATTCTTCGCCCGCAAAGATCACTTGAATATCGCCAAACACCTGGTGCGCTTCCCATTTCTTTTCTGCTGTGGGTTTGGTCTGATAACGTTGTACGCCCGCTACACAATCTTGGCCGACAATTTCATATTTTCCATCGGGGGTGTTTGGATTAAAAGATTTAAGCCACTGAAATGCTTGTGGAAAATAGGGATGTAATTTCTCAATTCTTTCAGAGTGAATGAGTAGGTCTTGAATCATATTAGGAAACCTCGTCTTCGCTTTGAGTGACGTCATCCATCGGCATTTCAACGGATTGTTGTGCGCCGAGTAGCGTGAGTAGGACAGCGATTCGCTTTTGCGGAGTGGCTAGTTTCAAAACTTCACCTTCGGATCCGGCGAAGATTCCGCGAATCACTTTTATTTTTGCTCCTACCTTTAATTCCTCGTCTAACATGGATAAAATACCTTCAGGACCCAGCGCTTTTAATTCATCAATTACCTTATGGTCAACATCGACTGCCTTGCCGCCTTTACTGACTAAATGAAGCACGCCACGAGTGCTTTTAACACTACCTTGTGAGTCCTCGGGATTAAACTTAACAAAAATATATCCAGGAAAAAGCGGCTCTATGACTTCTTTATTTTTCTCATGTCCACGTCGGGTACGACGAATGCGGGGAAAGAAAATTTCAATTTCTCCCACTGCTTTTAAATTACGAACTGCTACCGCCTCTTGCCGGGGCTTAGATTTTAAACAGAACCAGAAATTTTCAGCGGTTTCACTCATGTGGCCTGAACTTCATTGCGGGCTGGAAGCCAGCCGATGGCGATGATGATGAGTTGAGAAATGGCAAAGGCGGAGAGCCAGAAGAATCCAGATTCGGTGAATCCGTAGCTGTGTAATCCAACACCCAGTAGATTAGTGCCAAACCAAGACCAGCTGGTAACGATATTTCCGAAGACGAGCATTTGCATGAGCCCTTCGCGTTTAACCAATCCGCCCCAGCGAGCGTGTAAGCAAATAGCACACCAAAGAACGATGAGCACGGCGCCATTCTCTTTAGGATCCCAGCCCCAGAATCTGCCCCAACTTTGATCGGCCCAAATTCCACCGAGCATCGTTCCGACGAAACTGGCGAGGGTTGCGAAAGCGAGAATACCATAGGCAGCCCGGGCGATAGAATCTCCATCGCGATAATCCTTCTTAAATGCACGCAGCCATAAGTGAATGGCGGCAACTAAGCCAGCGACATAGGTGGCGGCGTATCCGATGGTAACGGTGGTGACGTGGGTGGAGAGCCAGAAGTTTGAATCTAATACGGCACGAACGCTTTCTAAATTATCTTCGCCTGATAAGGCAAGATTGTGGGCGACAATTAAAGAAACAAAGCCACTGATTCCAGCGGCTACTGATCCCACGCCATTGCGCCAAATTTTTTCTAAAATGATACCGAGTAAGACCGCACCCCAGGCGATGAATATACCTGAAGAATAAAGATTAGTGACGGGTGGACGTTCGTGCAGCCACATACGAAAACCGAGGGCAACCGTATGGCAGATAAAAATAGAAACGAGTGCGGCAAATGCCCAATTGAATTGGGTGCGACTTTTTTCTGCGACCCAAGCCCAGAGCACGAATAAAACTAATATGAAATAGGCAATCAGCAGCCAATAGAATGCTTGTAGACGACTAAAGGTTGCTTCCGCATCGGTACGTGAAGTCCATGGTCCGCTTTGGGCAGCGTAGAGTGCTCTGACTTGCAACGCACAATCATCATCCCGTCCTTCTCGCCAGGCAGTGCAGAAATCGGCGTAACGAGTCACCGTACCTTCGGGTGCGAGGGCGGGGCGGTGGCGATCGCGTTCGGTGATAACGGATAATAAGGCGGTTCCTAAATTATCCCAGCTGCTATCAGCGATATTTTTCGGTGGAACAATTTGAATAGTATTTTCGCGAGAGAACTCTTGATAACGTTGTACTAGAATTTTTAAATTTTCCTGAAGTTTTTTATCAAAGGCAGGTGCTGGATTACCGTTACTCCCATTTTTCTGCATTTGTACAGCCGCAGTATTTAAGGAAGTGAGCCAAGCTTGGTATTCTAGTTGTGGCGGAATTTCAGCGGGTAAGTCTCCCGGGATAAAAGTCATCATTAATAGCGCATATTTTCTGGCTGCATTTTCTAACTCAATCACCGCACGATCCTCGGCTTCTCGGTTTGCTTGTGTTACGGAACGAGATTTTTCTGCCGCCCTGGTTAGTCGTTCGCTATTTTTAACTATGTCGTTCCACGTTGCAAATTTAGTTTTTTCCGGGTCACGACCCATCATTTTTAGGACAATCGGATGGTCGATACGGAAGGTGGGTAGAAATTTTGCGACGTAACCTCGGAATGAAACTTCGATTAACCAATCT
Organism: Opitutia bacterium; assembly: GCA_037129735.1. Taxonomy (GTDB): domain Bacteria; phylum Verrucomicrobiota; class Verrucomicrobiia; order Opitutales; family UBA953; genus UBA953. The sequence goes on from JBAXUJ010000034.1 coordinate 8,862, forward strand.
AATGCACTTAAAGATTTCCCTTTGAGATTAACGGGACGTAATTCAAGTGCAGCTTTGGCGGCTGCGTCTAAGTCGGGTAACTCTTTAGCGATGAGTGCGGATTCTTCTGCGGTCCAAGTGGAGGGTTTTTTCCCAAAGGCAATCGCTTCAACGTCAGTCAGCGCGATCTCACGACGGGCTCGCATTTGTAGCAGTGAAGAACTGGCTAATGTTTCAATCGGAATGACACGTCCACCTGTTTGCACAGGTATATTGCCAAACTCTCTGGTGTCCCAATTTTTTTCTGCCGATTCAGCGGTGAGTGGAAAAATACTCAGCGCGAGAATACTTAAAGCGCTGGAGGTAGTCCGACGGTTCAAGAACTGTCCGAGAGAAAGACAGAAATGCCAGAGCAGTCCTAGTGACATGAGGCTGACTGAAATGTAGGGAATTAGCCAACCGGGATTACGAACTACTTGAAGAACAGAAATATTTTTACCCTCCGACGTAGCGCCAAAACTCGACTGATAGAATGTCATTCCGCCGTGACGCATGGGCTGATTCATAGAAATAGTATATGGGAATTTTCCAGCTTCACCGGTGACAGTCACATCACTCACGAAGCGCTTGGGGATTTCAGTTCCGGGATATTTTTCATGGGTAAACTGGTTAAGTGTAATCGAGAAGGGTAGGTACTGGCGTAGTTTCCGGAGATTCACTTCATAAGTTTTTCCTCCGTACACAAAAGTTTGGGCCGGGAAGGACTCACCGAGTTGAGCATTAAGAATCCAAGAACCGAGATTGGTTTTTCCCGAATTAATTTCGATGATCGCTAAAGGATTATTCGGATTATTGTCATCAAAACTCTCAGGAATCGGTTTGTACGCTAAAGGTGTACGAGCACCAATGCCTTGAGTGACTTGTGCGACTTCACCTTGGGGAAATTGCGATTGGGCTCTTAAAATACAATTCGGATAATATTTTAAAACCTTAGCCGTGAAAGAAGTATTAGGTAGGTTTAGCGAAGTTTTTTGCAGAAGCTCCTCGGGTACTGAGACTACCTTGTCGGTTCCATTGGCTGCATGTTCGATCACGACTAATTCATAACTACGAAAAGCTTCTGTGTAGTTACGTTGTTCTTTTTCTGGTATGACCATGGCGGATTCATCTTGGTATACGGCAGTAACAAATCCTCCGACTAAGAGGAGTAGAAGACCGACGTGAATCATCTTAATACCCCAATGTTTGTATCCCTTTTTGTCTTTAAACTTTTGGAAGTGAGCACAGATTAAGTTAATCACCAATATTAATCCCAAAAGATAACCTCCGGGCAGGGGAAGGTGTAATGGGGCCGAAGTATTAAGTGGGTATAGGCAGAACCAGCTACTAAAATATTCCTTTTGAATATGCCAAACGCCCCAGTGAACTTGTTCAAGGGTCCCCAATAAAATCAGGATCATCGACAATCCTAGTAGCGCTACGGTCAGTTTGAGTGACGCTGCGAATTGGTAAATTCGACTAAGCACGGTTGGGTTGGTTGAACTCATGGTAGTTGAGTTAGGCTTACCATTCTTAAGAAAGATTCTTTTTCAGAATTCACCAGAAGGGTGTCACCTGTGAGTTTGAAAAACCAGGTCGCATTATTTTTTGGAAGAATAACTGCGGTGGTAAATTTTTTTCCATCGGCAGATGCTAACTGATAGACTCGACCGGTTAGATTGCCAATGCTGAGAGGACTTTGATCAGCTTTAATTTTTTCATCACTGACTTTTTCAAGTCCTAGTTGGCCGCGCCAGCGATTCACGTTGGCGGTGTCACCACCTACATCTCCTGGGAAAACAGTTACGGCAATTTCGGCTTTCGATCCATCGGTTTGCGTGACGCTCCAGCTTCCTTTGCGCATGGGGTTAGGTGTGGTAGCAATCCAAGTTTTAGGAATGGGTCCCCACTTAGGTTCAGCAAATGAGGCGACTTCAGCCTGCATGGTAGCGTTACCTTTCATCGCATTATTGGTCTTGGATGAATCTTCGCTGACTTTGGCGGTTGCAGGTGCGTTTTCCGACTTTACCTCGTAGGTCGAAATTTTGGGCTCAGGCTTACAAGCACAGAGGATTAATGGTATAGCGATTAGCCAATGTCTCATTGTAATTCAGACAATAACTAGCCCTCTTCTTGGCAACCAAAAGGCAGTAATATCAACTAAACTAATGGGTCG
>JBAXUJ010000035.1:0-10732 GCA_037129735.1 Opitutia bacterium
GGTAAACCAACTCGGCAGCAATGAAGAAGGCCCGCCTGCCGATTCTAAACCACCACACTGGTAAAATGTGCGGTCGCGTTACCCAATTTACTTCCGCACAGAAATTTTATCATTCCTTGGGGCTAAGTTTTATCCTCGGTCAGCCAAGGTATAACATTTCTCCGGGAACCAAACTGGTCTGTGTTCGACGCGAACAGGGTGAATTAAAAGCCGAACCAATTTATTGGGGGTTCGTTCCCGCTTGGGCGCAGGGGTCCTCGACCCAAGAGGAACATGCTAATGCTAGAATTGAAACCGTCTCCGAAAAAATTACTTTTAAAGATGCGGTTAAACATCACCGGTGCCTGATTGCTGTCGATGGCTACTATGAATGGAAGACGATAGGGAAACTAAAAGTACCTTATTATTTTAAGCGAACCGACGGAGAGCCGTTAATTTTAGCTGGTCTGTGGTCGACCCAAATGAGACGTGATGGTGAAATCCAAAAGTCATTATGTCTTCTGACGACCAAACCTAATCGAGAGGCCGCTCAAGTACACTCCCGCATGCCTGTGATTATTTCCCATGATAATCAAAAACTTTGGCTATCGGATCAGCCATTAAGCCAGCCCTCATTAGATTTAATAAGTGCGACCCCAGCAGCCGGGTTGTTGAATTTGTATCGTGTTTCTAGCGAGGTTAACCGGGTGGCTGTCGATAAAACCGAATTAATTAACCCGGTTGTGGGACAATTAGATCAACCCGACTTTTTAGGAGATTTGCTTGGCGAATCCTAAATTATAACCATTAAATAATGAAGTGAGCAGCCCCCTCCAAAATCCTAAAATTGTTGTTAAACCCTGGGGTCGTGAAATTTGGTTCGCTGATCAAAAAATGTATGCAGGAAAAATTTTAGAAGTAACCAAGGGAAAGCGTTTAAGTTTACAATATCACGAAAGGAAAACCGAAACCCTCTATTTGGTTTCTGGAAAAGTACGTCTTACTTATCGCGAGTTACAACCAGGCGAAAAGCATGAGTCGGCTCCTATTAACGAAAAAAATGAATTTATTTGGGAACCCGGTTTAATCGTACATATTCCTGTCCGCACCATTCATCGATTTGAAGCCCTTGAAGATAGTGTTCTCTTAGAAGCGTCTACGCCTGACTTAACTGATGTCGTACGTCTTCAGGATGATTATGCGCGTCCGTCTCGCGACTAATCTATGAAAAAAGTTTTAGCATTTGATTTAGGTGGCACCAAATTTGCCTTTGGAGTCGTCGCTGAGAACGGCGAAGTTATCGGTTCGGATAAAATAGAAACTTTAGCTAAGCAGGGACCCGAGCAAGCGATTCAGCGAGTTAACTTAGCTGCTCAATCCTTACTCCAAAAATTAAATATAAAACCTGCAGAACTTATTGGTATCGGTATCGCCTCACCGGGGCCGTTAGATATTTCGAAAGGCTGTGTCGATGGATCCCCTAATTTACCTGGCTGGTCAGGCTATTCTATCGAGAATGGGCTAAGTAGTTTTTTTAATTTACCTGCGCGGATTGATAACGACGCCAATGCCGCCGCGCTGGGAGAATATAAATACGGTGCCGGAAAAAATAAGAAAAATATGGTTTATATTACGGTGTCTACTGGGATTGGGGGAGGCGTGATTGTTGATGGTCGCTTAATGCGTGGTGCCAATGGCAATGCTGCAGAACTCGGACACCTGACACTTAATATCCATGGCCCCGCGTGTCCCTGTGGGGCTAACGGCTGTTTTGAAATGTATGCTTCGGGCACAGCGATTGCTCGTCGTACCCGCGAAGCCATCCAAGCTGGTGCTCAATCTCAAATGATTGAATTGGCGGGTCGGGCTGAAGATATTACCACACACCATATTTTAGCAGCGTTACAAAAGAATGATGCTCTTGCCCAAAAAATTTGGAATGAAACCACCGAGTATCTTGGTCGAGGTTTAGCCGTCGTAATAAATACATTTAATCCCGAGCTCATTGTCGTGGGCGGAGGAGTGACTGCTGCCGGCGATCTATTATTTACTCCAGTTCGTGAAAAAGCACTGCGTTATGCCTTTCCACGATTAGCTGCTGTTTGTTCAATTGTTCCAGCAGGCCTGGGATCTAACGTCGGTGTTGTCGGTGCAGCAGCGTGTGCGTTTGAGGCTGCTCAATAGTTAAAGCCTTTGTTTTTTCCACTTGGGAACGGGAAAAACATTTATCTTATCTGTTTTAATTTCCACCGCATCGCGGGGCCGAAGTTTTTTAGCCGAACGGTCATCGATAATTTTGTAATGTTTAATCGTCGAAATACGAGATGTTAACTCCCAGCAATTATCAGGATTGTCCACCCAAAGATGGGTCGGAAATTTTCGTAGGTCGTAAGGAGCTGAATAACTCCGTAGTGATTTTCTTGGACCTTTGGCAAATTCGTGAAAATAAGACATCACTAATTCACGAACCGAGCGATAAACTGGATCTCGCCAACGCAGGCAGGTATAATTCGTTTTCGAAATCGCACCCCATTTGCCGTTTTGCTTAAACGGTGCAATGACGTGATCCATATCCTGGTGGGCACAGAGGTCGATTAAGAGAGGAGGGTGGCCTTGGAGCCAAAGTGCCATCGCGGCAATCAAGGCACCCTCAATGCATTGAGCTGACTGGGCATTTAAGGCTGATTTAACAGAGCGAGCAGTATCTCCATTGGGTTCAAAATTTTGCGGGAAAAAGACCAAGAAATCCTGAATTTTTCTAGGTGTTTTTAAACCAACCAGAAGCTTCGCTTGTTTTAATGTTAAACCCATCTTCTGAGCAAAAAGTATGGGTGACCGGGGTGGCATTAAAGAGTTTATAAAGAATAAGTTAATTTTGCTCAAGACGTAATCTGTTCGCCAAAATTCCTAAAACCCTCACGTTAAATTTTAAATATGGATGCCTCCACCATTGAACATCTCCGCTGGGGGACACTGCAGTTGATTTTACTAATTATCTCTATCGGACTCCACGAATTCGGTCATGCTTGGGCTGCAGATTTAAGAGGCGATCCACTCCCTCGACTCCAGGGTCGTGTGACCCTTAATCCCTTTGCTCACGCTGATCCGATTGGAACACTTTTAATTCCTGCGGTAATGATTTTCTTAAGTCCTGGCTTTGGAATTATTGGTTGGGGTAAGCCCGTGCAAATTTCTCTGCCTAATCCCAAGACTCGCCGAATGGACGATATCATCATCACGTTAGCAGGACCCGCGATGAATGTGGCACTTTGTATTATTTTTGCACTGATTGGTGTTATCAGTGATGTTTCTTTTACCGCGAATCACGGAAGTAACTTAGCAGAATTTCTACTGATGGGAATTTTTCTAAATTCGGCATTGGTAGCATTTAACTTAATCCCAATCCCACCGTTAGATGGATCACGTCTAGCGCTGAGACTCGGGGTTTACTCGGAAGAAATTTTCCAAACTTTATCTCGTTGGGGCTTTTTTATATTACTTATAATCATCAATATCCCAGGATTTAGTCGTGTGATAACGCTGATGATTAGCCCTATTTTATGGCTTTCTGCCACCATTTGGCCTGCCCTTATCCCGGTATTTAAATTAATGGGATTAGATTAAAATACCAGAGGCTTGCCTATTTTTATCCCATCGCTGATAACTTACTTATGCAAACACTCGGTGAAAGACTACAAGAAGCCCGTCAACGTCTGGGCGTAACCCTGCGCGAAGCTGCAGAATTTACTAAACTCCGTACGGACTATCTCCAAGCGATGGAAGCGAATCAGTTTGAATCCATTCCGTTGGCTGATGTTTATCGCCGTGGTTTCGTAAAAGTTTACGCACGTTATTTACGTCTCGATGACGAAAAAGCCGTCGCCGATTATAATACTCACCACTCTGCGCGTGCCGCCCGTCGTCCGATCGACGCCCTCGAAGGTGAAGAAACCGATGTAGCTCCGGTGTCCGTAGCGAGCGCGGTGCCTCCGATGAACCGCGACACCATGATTTGGATTTCGGTGGGTATCGGTATTTTGGGATTAATCATCCTGATGTTATTTTTCTAAAATTTTTAGAAAAATAAGAGCGGGGATTGACCCATCAGGTTTACGGATTAAGTTGAGGGTACATTGTCCTCTCGACTTGATCAGCGCGTCCTTGTTTTAAACCGCCTATGGCAGCCGGTTAATATTGTCGGCGTCATGCGTGCTATGAATCTGCTGTTTCGCGGTCGCGCTTCCGTGGTTTATTCCGACGTCAAAGGCCACCAGGTTTATTCCTCTGCCGAATGGATCAGCTATTCACTCTCTAACCCGCCTGCTGATTTAGATTCGATTCGTTCGCCCTGTATTGCCTTGCGTATTCCACGTGTCTTGTTGCTTGGTGCTTACGACCGTGTTCCGCGTCGTGAAATTCGTTTTAGTCGTCGCAATATTTATTTAAGAGATGGTCATCAATGCCAGTACTGCGGACGTGTTTTTCGTGAAGAAGAACTAAATCTCGATCACGTGGTCCCGCGCGATGTGGGCGGCAAAACCAGCTGGGAAAATATTGTGACCGCCTGTGTGCGTTGTAATTCCCGTAAGGCCAATCGATTACCCGAGCAGGCAGGGATGACTCTTCGACGGGTCCCCGCTAAGCCTAAGTGGCGTCTGGTGGTAGCCTCATCGCTTTCGACCGATGAAGCCGAAGTGTGGAAAGAGTTTTTAGAAGTCACTCCATCCGGCCAATTGCCCTGGAGAGCTTAAAATCCTTGGTGCGGGTAAACGGATTCGAACCGTTGTCACCACTTTGGAAGAGTGGGGTCCTACCACTGAACGATACCCGCGTGGCCAAGGGCGATGACCTTTCCATATTCACCTGAAGAGGTCAAGACTCCCTCGTCGGCATTGTTTTAAAAACGCGAAAAATCGCTCAAATAGTGACTTCTTTGCCCTTTTCGATAGTCTCTCCTTAGTCCATGATTACTGGTCTAATTGCATGAAGAAAAACAAAGCCAAAAAACCTATCACCGAAGTGCTGTTAATGGGGACGCCCTCTAAAAACAGCGATTTGCTTTGGTTTACTGGCTTCAATGCATCGGATCCTTTTCCAGCATTTTCTGCCCGTGGGAAAAAAATTGGACTGATTCCCCTTTTAGAAGTTGGCCGCGCTGAGAAAGAATCCCACCTCGATGAGATTCTGAATTTATCGGAAATTATAAAAGACCTAAGAAAAACAAATCCTCATGCCGGCGTCGCCGATGCGATTGTTTTAGCGGCACTTAACGAAGGTATTGATGCATTTCGCGTCCCAGCGGATTTTCCTGTCGGCTTATATAATCACTTACAATCTCTTGGACTAAAACTAGTTCCAGCTTCTGAAGAAGATATTACGCCTTTATTCCGTAATCGCAGCATAAAAACTAAAAAAGAAATTAACGGAATTAAAAAAGGTAATATAGCAGCCTGTGCAGGATTTGTAAGAGTGGAACAGGTGTTAAAAGAGTCGATTATCACTTCGCAAAAGAAACTGCAGTGGAAAGGCAAAAATTTAACTGCCGAAATTTTAAAAGATGAAATCCAAGTTGCGGTCACCCGTGCGGGTGGACTTTTAGATATCGGTCTGATTTGCGCGCCTGGCGATCAAGCGATTGATTGTCATAGCTCTGGCGCAGGCCCGATTGATGCGAACCAGCTGATTGTGGTCGATATTTTTCCCCGCGATCGTGAGTCGTTTAATTATGGTGATATGACGCGTACCTATCTGAAGGGCAAAGCGTCACCCAAACAAAGAGACTTAGTAGAAACAGTTTTAGAGGCTCAACGTCGGGCTTTAAAATCAATCAAAGCGAAAAGAACAGGCGCCCAGATTCATCAAGGTGTCGTCGATTTTTTTAATAAAAAAGGTTACAAAACAAAAAAAACTAAGACGGGTTATGAAGGCTTCTTTCATGGTACCGGACATGGTCTAGGTTTCGATATTCATGAAGAGCCTTCTTTGTCGTCTCGTCATACTAAACCGCTTCTCGCTGGTGAGTGTGTCACCGTTGAACCTGGACTCTACTATTCGGGATTAGGTGGGTGCAGAGTTGAAGACTGTGTATTAATCACAAAAGCTGGATGCGAAATGCTCTCGAAACATCCCTATGATTGGGAGATACCTTAATGTCTAAAAATAAAGGACGAGCGGGGACACATACTACGATTATTGAAGCGGCTCGTCTGGTAGTAAAACTGTTAGAAAAAAAAGGCAGAGTTTCGCGTGGCGTCATCACCGCTGGCGTGGGTGCACGAACCCAATCGATAAAAGTAACACCACTACCGGGTGCACTACGCGTTATGGTTGTTTCCAAGGGCTCGCGCCAAGAACTCCATGTTTATGGCATCACCATGTCGCAGGCTAAACTAATTCTCACATCGACAGAGTTTCCCGGATATTTAATAAATTTTCCTAGTGAATAAAGATCCAGTCGCCATTGCAGAATTATCGTTAGATGACTGGGTTGCAGTCGGATCGGGTTGGACCTACCTACCGTATTTAGCACGTTATTCTGTGCCGAATTTACCCAAAGACTGGCGGAAGTTTTTGGAAGGCAGATTTAGTGCAGTTTTAGAAAGTGGCCAAACGGGCAATACGACAATCGCCGTTCCACGAGCTCCATCCGTTAAGGTTTTTAATTTAAATGGAACCGTCATAAAACATACTCAATCGGGAGCCTATGAGTCACATCAGGAAAAAATTCTCGCGTATATTAAGGCTTGGAAAAACAAACATCGGACGCCCCATTTTAAAGGCTGGCCCGATTTTCAAGGCGGTCTGATTGGAATTATAAGTTATGAAGCTGTCGCACAGTTCGAGCCAGTCGACTCAGCTCCAGCCGACATTAAAACACCTTTGGCAGTTTTTATTAATGCGTCCGAAGTATGTATTTATGATAAAACTAAAAAAGAACTCACGGTCGCTATTCTTTGTCCCACTAATCAAAACACCGAAACATCCTGGAACGCTGCGCGAATCCGCTCCCACGAATTAGTCCAGCAATGGATTAGTGTTTGTGACGAACCAGCCCCCGTATTCACAACAGGCATAAATAAAAATCCGACCATCCTAAATATTTCACTCGATGAGCAAGCGTTTAAAAATGCGGTAGTTACGGTTAAAAATTATATAGCAGCTGGGGATACTTATCAGGTTAATCTTTCGACACGCTTAGAGGTGCCAGCGATTGATGCGGCTAGAGCCTACGAATGGCTTCGGCAAAATAATCCATCGCCCTACATGGGTTACTTAAAATTTCCCGAAGGAGAATTAGTTTGTGGCTCACCCGAGTTATTGGTTGAGGTTATTGAAGGCCAAGTGCGTTCACGTCCGATTGCGGGAACTCGCCCTCGCGGCGTCAGTGTGGAGGCCGATGAAAAATGGGCCCAGGAACTTTCAGATAATAAAAAAGAAAATGCCGAACACCTTATGTTGGTGGATCTTTTACGTAATGACGTGGGTCGCGTCTCGGTTGCAGGATCCGTTAAAGTCCCTGAGTTTATGGCAGTGGAACGTTATTCGCATGTCATGCACTTGGTTTCCCAGGTTGAAGGAAAAATTCTACCCACGGCAACGCCTGCGGATGTGATTAGATCTTTATTTCCTGGTGGTACGATTACCGGCGCGCCGAAAGTGCGAACGATGCAGATTATTTCTGAAGTAGAACCGGTGGCCCGTGGATTTTATACTGGTTCCGTCGGCTGGATTGGTGCCTCTGGCAATATGTGTTTTAATATTATTATACGGTCACTTTGGGCTACACATGGCCGATGCTTTATTCAAGCGGGTGCTGGAGTGGTCGCTGATTCTATTCCCGAGCAGGAATATCAAGAGTCCATCCGCAAAGCCCAAGCGCCACTCCTGGCGGCAACCCAAGCCCAGTTATAATCATGCAGGCTTGGACTAATCAGAAGTTTATTACCGTCCCCGACCAGGCTACGGTTTCACAAATAAGTCCAGACTTCAGCTTCTTTGAAACGTTTGCCTTGCGCGGGGGAAGAGTAGAATCGCCTGAGTTTCATGAAGCTAGAATGATGTCGGGCTTAGATCGCCTAAATTTAGATAAAAGTAAGCTAAACTTAAATTTTTCCGATAAGATACATCACTGGTCGCCGATTCTCAAAAATCTTTTATCTAGTGAAAAACTTACTGATGCTATTGTGCGCTGGATGGTTATTCCAAGTAATGATGGTAGTTTGACGGAGTGGGTCACAGTACGACCACTTCCTGCCACCCCAGAGTCAGTAGATTTATTTTTACTAAAAACAGTACGCGATAAAGCCGAGTGGTTGCCACGTCCTAAAACCGGTCCATGGAAAAATTCACAAGCAGCTTTAGACGAATTAAAAAAATTATCACAGGACTCTAATGTCGAAGGTGTCCAGGTTGATTCACTCGGAAATATTTCAGACTGCACGCGTAGTGCTTTGGCTTGGTGGGATGGCTCGGAATGGTTTACGCCCAGCCAAGAAACCCAATGTTTGTCGAGTACTTCACTGCAGACCTTTCAGAAAAGGCTACAGAGCAAGAAACCTATCAAACCATCGAATAAATCATTTCCGCTTAATGCCCAAAGTTTAATTATCCTTCGGTCCACTTTTGAAGGTGGTGCCGTGAGGGTTAAGAATATTTTTAATTCCGAGCGCGAATTAATTTGGACGGCTTCACCTAATCAAGAAGAAGCTATATCTGCCTTAGCTCACTTAAAAGAATTTAGAGTTCAACGCTCGGTCAGTTTATTATAAACAGGCCAAGCGGTAGAAAATATAAAAAGAGTTAAATAGATAATACTGATCAGGGACGAGAATGCTAAGGCAACGAGCAGTTCAGGAAATTTTATGCTCTGATTTTCACCCGAAGATTGATGATAGGCTTTAAAGGATATCCATGTAGCGATGATTGCTAAGATAAAAAGAAACACCAGTGAGCCCTGAAAATGGTTAAAGAAAAAACTCGTCAGAGCGGGAAGGGTGTGGGCCTCGCCTCTGATAATATTAGCTAAAATAGGTTGGGAGCGAAATGCGATTACGCCGACCGAGGTGGGGAGGGCGGCGGTAAGAAAAACCGATAAGCCAGCTGCAACTTTTTGCTCTTTAGGACTCATAAGACGATTGTTTAGACCATTTAAATGAAGGTCAACCATCGGATTCTCCCTCGCAAATTTTCTAAGACACTACTAGGGTAAAAGGACATGGAACCTTGGTTGCTCTGGATCATCTTTATATTACTCAACGGAAGTGCTGCGCTGCTCTCATTGGTCGCCGGTGTCGTTTCCGCGTTTTCGTTGGGTGAAATTGAAGAGTTAAGACGTCACAACGCCAAAGCTGCTATCGCCTTGGAGCGCTGTCGTGGCGAACAGGGTAACACGTTAGCCGCTTTTGAAGTTCTTATTGCAGCCTTTGTCGGTATGAGTGCGCTTTTAGGCGGAATATTGTTCGGTTCAAAATTAATTGAAACCGCCTCTACACATTGGGCTTCAGCTGGATTGTTTCTCTTTGTCGTTTTAATTTCTTTTTTCATGGCATGGCTTACGGTGATGTTGCCCCAAAAACTGGGTACACATTTTCGATTAAGTTTAGCTCCTAAAATTGCGCCATCACTCATGCTTGTCCGTGGTGCAGCTTACATTCTGCGACGTTTGGGACGCATGCATGATTCTTTAGCCACACCGGAAGAAGTAGGTTTTGATCGCGCTGATGCTGACATCGGGAGTATGGCTCAAGCGGCAGCGCGTGAAGGAAAAATAACCCAGGCCGAAAGCACTTTAGTTGCTAACGCCGTTCGATTGGATGATATTCCCGTTTCGCAGGTTTTAACTCCTCGTCCTGTTGTTACTGCACTCGAAGCCAATCTTTCGGTAGGCGATGTTTTAAGACTCTATTCCAACGTTCCGCATGGTCGCATGCCGGTTTGGGATGTTAATCCTGATCGCATCGTTGGCGTTGTTCGCCGTCGCGATATTTTAAAAGCAGCAGGCGATGGTAAAAGAGAAATTAAAATTAAAGAACTCATGGCACGCGCCCATATTGTGCCCGAGAATGCTACACTTTCTGATGCCTTACATGATTTAGTCCGAGCTCACCAACACTTAGCTGTAGTGGTAGACGAGTTTGGTGCCTTCGCAGGCGTCATCACACTCGAAGATATTTTTGAATCACTGCTAGGTTTAGAAATTTACGAGAAAGACGATCCGCATCCTGATATGAGAGAGTTGGCGCGTCAGCGCGGTCACCGTTTTAATCGTCGACCCAGTTCCGACGGTTCAACCCCTAAGGCTTAAGATCATGTTTTTAGCCTATTGGGTTCACCATTTAGATCCGGTAGCAATTCACTTTCCGGATGGATGGTTTCTTAAGGGTATTCATTGGTACGGTCTTTCTTACGCAACAGGGTTTTTAATTGCGGGCTTATTATTACACCGCTGGAGAGTGCGACAGTTAACTCCACTGCAATCACCTCAAGATGAATCGAATTTAATTACCGCGATTATGATGGGGGTAGTTTTGGGTGGACGCCTGGGCCACGTTTTACTTTACGCGCGTGAAGAATTTTTGGCTGACCCCATAATGGTTTTCAGAGTTTGGCAGGGCGGGATGGCCAGTCATGGAGGTTTTTTAGGAATTATTTTAGTCGCTGCGTGGTTTGCGAAGACACGGCGAGTTTCATTTTTACAGGTCGGTGATTTATTATGTGCGATGGCTCCAGCCGGAATTTTCTTTGGACGAATCGC
>JBAXUJ010000036.1:0-10730 GCA_037129735.1 Opitutia bacterium
GGCGGAATACTCGCTTTTAGTTTTTGGTGAAACGGCAAAACTCCATCGCGTCGTAGCGTAGTTATTTTATCCACCAGCGCTTCTCCCATTCCAGGAATTTCGGCGAGTTTATCGTTTTTAATTAATTCGTCTAAGTCTTCAGTAAGGGTTTCGAGAATACGCGCACCGTTAGAATACGCACGAATCTTAAAAGGGTTCTCTCCAGTTAACTCTAACAAGGTTGCGATTTCGTCTAAAACCGAAGCGATGGCAGATTTTTCCATCATACCCGACTTTTCTTCTCCTGAAGATAAATTTTATTTAGTTCCAAGAAGTCAGCCTCTTTGGGCCCACTCTCAATGACGTGCTGATAATGGCCGGCGTGTTGTAATTCATATTCTGAAGCAGCTACACGACGATCGATTTCATCTGCAGGGTCTGTTCCGCGACCAGTCAGGCGTCTACGTAATTCAATAGGATCAGTTACCCTGACGAAAACTGTGACGAGTGATTCTGCCAGTTTCTTATCTTTTTCCGCTTGGTTACGAATCGAGGCAGCACCTTGTACATCTACATTAAGTAAAGCATCATACCCAGCACTCAGGTGCTTAGCGATGTCCTGTTTGCGACATCCATATAAATTATTGTGTACGACTGCTTTTTCTAAAAATTTACCCTCGGCATATTGAGCTTCGAATTCCTGACGGGTTAAAAAATAATAATCTTCACCGTCGATTTCACCCACGCGTGGAGGACGTGTAGTGCAAGTGATTACCCGATGAATAAATTGGGGATACGATTCTGTTAATCGCATGCACAGCGTCGTCTTCCCGCTGCCAGCAGGGCCAGAGACGACAATTAAAAGCGGGCGGTTCACGGAATAAATTTAATTTGTAAGAGACAGGCCAAGCCAGTGATAAAGAAAATAATCCCTAATGTCTTAGCGCGGGTTGGTTTTTCTAAAATCCAATCACACTGTTTGTTGAATGCGACGGGCGACATCGCCCACCACAATCCGAGTAATACTAAAAAGATGTAACTGATACTGGCATCTAATAAACTGTATGGCAACTGACGATAACCCGCGTCGAGGGTGTGACGGGCCGTAAAAAGCATTAATACTCCAAGAGCGCGGACCGATAAAAAATCGGGCATGGTGAAAAAACTTAAGAGTCCGGCGGCAACGAAGACCCATACAACTATATTGCGTGGAAGCCCAGCTAAGTCGGGCTCAGGTAAATTCTGAAGCTGAAAACCAAACCAACCTACCGCGGCAATTAAAAGAATAACGGTAGCAAACTTGTCGCGACGGAAGGATTTCAAAATGGGGGCGCTCGAATAAACCAACCAACCAGACAGTAGAAGGATAGCGGCTAAAACGAGATAAGCTTGGGCTAGGGACACGGCGGAAGATTAGCAGAAACAAGACCTCGGGTGCAACCAAGGAGGTTAATTCCGGGAAAGAATTTGATCCCGTGCCCAGCACGCATGTTCGGATACCATCGGGTCGGTGTGATTTACCAATCGTCCAATGGCCTCCAGATCTCCCGACGTTCCCGTATTGCCCATCACAGTTAATGCATTTCTCCACCATCTTAATAAACCTAAGCGTTTTACAGGCGTGCCCCTAAATTGGTTTAAAAAATCTTCTTCACTCCATGAAAGCGTTTCTTTGAGAACGGGCTGGGGGCGGGCTTTAAATTTATTTTCTTTGGTTTCTTTGGCCCATTTATTCCACGGACAAACATCGAGACAGTCATCACACCCAAATATTCTAGTGCCCAATGCCTTGCGATATTCCAATGGAATCGGCCCTTTATGCTCGATGGTTAAATAAGCTAAACACTTCCGCGCATCTAATTTATACGGGGCAATAATCGCCGAGGTCGGACAGGCAGTAATACATTTTGTACAACTTCCACAGCGATTAACAGCGGGCGAGGAAGTTTCTAATTCTAATGTGGTTATAATAATTCCTAAAAATAACCAGGTGCCAAATTCAGGCTGTAAAACAATCGTGCTCTTCCCCTGCCAACCTAATCCCGCCGCCACGGCAATGGGTTTCTCTAAGACGGGTCCGGTATCCACATACGGCTTTTGCGCTCCGCCGAATGTTCTCATGACCGTACAAAGTTTTCTTAATTTTTTTGTAATTACATTATGATAGTCCTGACCCAATGCATATTTTGCGATTTGGTAATTTGGATTCGGCTGGGGTTGATAATAATTTAATCCAACCACGATAATGCTGCGTGCTTCGGGTAAAACACGGGTCGCTTCTGTTCTACGTTCCGTATCTTTTGCCATCCATTCCATTTCTCCATGCATCCCATCGGCGATCCATTTCTTAAAATAGTCTGCCTTCACATCGGCACCAATCGGAGCGACGCCAAAGACATCAAAGCCCAATGATAAGGCCTCGGCCCGCAGGTTTTCCCGCAGTGCTTTTGCATCCATAAACTATCCTAAAATTGATAAAACTCGGCTGATAATTTCGTCCACCGGCGCGAGTTTTCCATTTCCTTCATAACCACAAGCCAACATGCCTTCGACGGGGTCGATCATCACATGCCCTCGTGATTTTAAAATTTTAATATTAGCTTGGGTGGCGGCGTGCTCATACATTTTCCCATTCATCGCGGGCGCTAAGACTACCGGACAACGGGTAGCTAAATAAATAGAGGTAAGTAAATCGGGCGCTAAGCCGTGGGCGAATTCAGCCAGAACGTTGGCTGACAATGGAGCTACGAGAAACAAATCTGCGGAATCAGCTATTTCGATGTGACCCGGAACCGAACTCTTTCCCTCTTCCCAAATATCTACCCCCACCGGGTTTTTAGATAAGACCTGTAAAGTCATGGGGGTTATAAATTGGGTAGCACCCTTAGTCATAACCACTTGCACGTCTGCCCCATATTTAATCAATTGAGAGGTCAGATCAGCGGCTTTGTAGGCCGCAATCGACCCGGTAACACCGAGAACTATGCGTTTGCCTGCTAAATGAGACATAGCGTCATTATAAATAAGACAGTTTAGGCCGAAGCGAGGTGAAAGGGGCTGGATGTGACAATTTTCCCTCAAAAACACTCAAAAAGGGTCTTTTCTGGTTTGCCATTGGAGGGTTCGAGGATTGCGATGGGGTCACTTATGCAATCCGACATTGGTCTCATTGGTCTGGCCGTCATGGGTCAGAATCTCGCCCTTAACATCGCGGACCACGGTTTCGCGATTTCTGTCTACAATCGTACGACCGCTAAAACGGACGAGTTTGTAAAAGAAAATCCCAGCACCCCCGGTAAACTTACTGGTTGTGCGACGATGAAAGACTTCGCTGCTTCCTTAAAGAAGCCACGCAAAGCAATCATCCTCGTTAAGGCCGGCGCTCCTACCGACGCCGTCATCAACGAGCTCGCTTCAGTTTTCGAAAAAGACGACATCATCATCGATGGTGGTAACGCACTTTGGACCGACACGATTCGTCGTGAACGCGAACTTAAAGCAAAAGGTCTTCGCTTCATCGGTTCTGGAGTATCGGGCGGCGAAGAAGGTGCACGCTTCGGTCCATCCTTAATGCCAGGTGGCGATCCTAAAGCCTGGGAAGAATTAAAACCTATTTGGGAAGCAGTTGCTTCTAAAGTAGATGCACAAACCGGAGTTGAACTCACCGGTGCAAAACCTGGTAAGCCAATCAAAGGTGGCGTTCCTTGCGTTGCTCATATCGGTCCTGATGGTGCCGGTCACTACGTGAAGATGGTTCACAACGGTATCGAGTACGGTGACATGCAAATGATCTGCGAAGCTTACGACTTAATGCGTGGCCTCCTCGGCATGACTCCAAGTGAAATTGGTGCTGTATTTGAAGAGTGGAATAAAGGTGATTTAAATTCATTCCTGATCGAAATCACCGCGAAGGTTTTAAAACAAAAAGATCCTGAAACAGGCGTACCTTTAGTGGACGTTATCCTGGATACTGCCGGACAAAAAGGAACAGGTAAATGGACGAGCGCCAATGCACTCGATATGGGTGTAGCTGCTCCAACCATCGCCGAAGCGGTTTTTGCTCGCTGCTTATCCGCAGTGAAAGAAGAACGTGTTGCTGCTGCTAAGGCCCTCCGTGGACCTAAGCGCGCGATGACCAATCCTGATAAAGCTAAAGTCATCGAACAAATTCGTGATGCTCTTTATTGCTCCAAGATTTGTTCTTACTCGCAAGGCTTCCAATTAATGCGCGAAGCACAGAAAGAATATAATTGGAAACTGAACTTCGGCGAAATCGCTCAAATCTGGCGCGGCGGTTGCATTATCCGTGCAAGCTTCTTACAAAAAATCACCGAAGCCTTTGGTAAGAAATCTAAATTAGCTAATCTCCTCCTCGATCCTTACTTCAAGAAGACCGTGAAGAAAGCCCAGAAGAATTGGCGCAAAGTGATTGCCCTGGCTGTGAAGCATGGAATTCCAGTTCCTACTTTAGGCTCAGCACTCTCTTACTTCGATTCCTACCGTACTGAGCGCTTACCTCAAAATCTCTTACAAGGACAACGCGACTTCTTCGGTGCTCACACTTACGAGCGTACCGATAAGCCACGTGGCGAGTTCTTCCACATTGATTGGCCAGATCCTAAGCGTCCTCAAATTAAAGCTTAAATGCTTTAAACAAAAGCCCCAGAAAACTGGGGCTTTTTTATTTCTTCCAACCACCACCAGTAGCGGCGGCGAGACGGACTGTAGCCTGGCAGATTTCGAATTCTAAGTTGGCGTGAGTGCGACGTGCTAAAGCGAGGTCGCGCGTTGCAATCACCACTTCACGTTCATCGGCGACGCCCGCTGCAAAACGTGTTTTGGCGTTTTCTAGTCGTTGGGTCACAGCCTCTAAAACTTTTTCAGCCAATTTAACTTCGTCTTCTAATTCTTTAATATCAACGAGCGTTACTTCAACTTCACGAAACGCATTGAGTACAGCCTTGCGCCATTCAGCGCCCGCTAAATCTATCCGTGAACGTGCTGCTTCTAGTTGTGACTCTCGTCGGTCGCCGTCAAATAGAGGGATATCAACCGCGGGCATTAAAGACCAAAAACCTGAAGAGCCTTTACCAATTTTAGAAGCTGGGTCTGCCTGCCAGCCGAACTGGCCATTGAGCGTCACCGACGGATAAAAGTCAGAGCGAGCCACACCTTCGCGAGCCATGGCGGAATCTAATTTCATAGAAGCAGCGGCTAAATCAGGGCGGCTTAATAAAAGTTGAGACGGAATACCGGCACTAAAGTTGGGGCGCACTTTTTTAATTTTTACTTCCGTTGAAAGGGTTGCCGGAAGTTTCTCTGTTTGCGGTGCGCCAATCAGAGCGCGAAGAGCTGATTCATAGGCGGCGAGGCGTCGGGCTGCATTCGACATATCTAGTTTGGCTTGAGCAGCGGCTAATTGAGTTGTCGAAAGAGGATCGGTAGAAAGTAGTCCTGCATTAACGGCCTTCTCGGTAATTTCCATTTCACGGTAACGGGCTTTAAATTCATCCGACAAACACTCCGCGTCAACGCGCGCGGATTGAATCGCAAACCAGAGTCGGGATACTTCCGCCACGAGCGAAACCTTGGCATTTTCCACACTGTAACCTGCGGCTGCAGCTTCAGCAACGGCTGACTCCGAACTTAATTTATTTTTATCCCAAAAATCGATCTCCCAATTTACCTGGCCGCCTACAGTTAGAGTATCAAACCGACGGGGCATTCCTGGGAAATTTCTGCCCGACTCTGCTGATGTCCGATTGGATTGATACGAAGCCTGTGCATCAACACGGGGGAGTAATTGAGCATTCACCGCTGCTACACTCGCACGTGCTTCGCGCCAGTGTGCCTGAGCAATGGCTAAATCCGGATTAGCCTTGAGAGCCCTCTCGATTAAAGCATCGAGGTTGGTATCCTTAAAAGATTTCCACCAGTCGGCATCGGCAACTTTGCCTTCAGAAATCTTGTAAGAAAATTCACTCACCGGGGTAAGACCATCAGGTCTCACCGCAGCCTCGTGGGCGCACCCAACCAAAAGCAGGGCTGATGTAATAAAAAACTTTTTATTTAGCCGCTTCATTCGTGGGTGAAGGTTTTGAAGTATCGATATAAACATCCATTTGCTGACCAACGAAAATATTATGGTCGGCTGGTCTATCAAATTGGTAAATGACTTGTAGGACGCGTGTATCTACTCGCTCAACGCTGGCACCGGTTAAGGAAACCTTGGGAATCACAAAGGGTTCTATTCTTAAAAACTTTAGCGGGATTGCTCGTTCGGTTGAACCTGCACGTGTGCTTTCTCCTTTGAGATATCCTTTAGCTGGCAGGCCTTCACGTACTCTCGTGGCTAGCTGTTCGTCCACGTCACAACGAATTTGTAATTGATCAATATTGCCTAAAATCACGGGAGCTTTCATACCCGCTGCTACAAATTCACCCACTCTCACATTCACTTGTAAGACGGTAGCATCGATAGGTGAACGCACGACCAATCGATCAATCATCACTTTAAGTTGGTCGGCCTGGGCGCGCGCTAAATTTAATTTAGCTTGGGCCTCTTTGGCCGCCATTTGATAATTAATTAAATCTGAAGCGCTCACCGCCCCACTGTCTTTAATACTGGTCCAGCGCTTAGCTTGGTCGATAGCGCGTTCAGCCGCCGATTCTGCTGCTGTGACTGCTGCGTTTTGTACTTCGAGCTGAGCATTTAATTCGCGGCCATCTAAAGTGAGCAAGGGCTGACCGGCTTTAATTTTATCCCAAACTTTTACGTGAATAGTAACTACGGTACCTGAATTAGGTGAACCCACAGAAGTGTTTTCGGACAATGATTCAACCAACCCTGCCGCTGAAATTAATCCGTTTTTATCTCTCACTGCCGGTTCGTAGGGCGGGGGCTTAATGGCCACTTCGGAGGCGGTTCCACGAGTTAATTGAAAGGCAGCAATCGCACCGGCGATGGCTACGATAATGAGAAGGATACGTTTTTTGAACATGGGATTTTAAAGGTAGGTGGGGTCTAAGGTTCGAGGATCATCGACCACGCGTTTAATTTTACCGTCTTCCATTTCCGCAATACGGTCGGCGTATTTAAAAATTCGAAAGTCGTGAGTCACCACCACGACACAGCGATTAGGGGCACGAGAAAGTTCTCTAATCATTTCCATAATTTGTGCACCGGTATCTTTATCGAGAGCCGAAGTAGGTTCATCACAAATTAATAAAGGTGGCTCATGGACTAACGCTCGGGCAATCGCCACGCGTTGTTGTTGTCCTCCTGAGAGCGCATTGGGCTTGCCCTCCTCTCTTCCTTTTAATCCGACTTTTTCTAAAATCTCGGTCGCTTTCTTTTTAGCTACCGCGTGAGTAGCGCCTTGGATTAATAAAGGTATCATCACATTCTCAACCACCGAGAGGGTTGGAATTAAATTAAAGGACTGAAAAACAAACCCGAGATTTTTTCGGCGAAATGTCGTTAACTCTTCTTGGCTTAGTCCATCAAGCCTTTGACCGAACACTTCAATTTCTCCGGACTGCGGAGTTAAGGTTCCTGCAATCACTGACAACAATGTTGTTTTACCACAACCCGATGGACCCACCAACATAATCAACTCTCCTGTGTGTGCATAAAAATCGGTGTGATTAAGGGCAATCACTTTGGCTTCTTCAGATCCAAAAGAAATGTCTACCTTACGGGCAGCAACTGCAATGGTCGTGGTCATCCTCGGAAAACAGTGGCGGCGTCGACGCGCGACACCTTAACAATTCCAATAATTGCGGAGACGAAACTGATACCCATCGTGAGTATGAGAGTCGCAATTAATACCTGTGGAAACATTACAAACGGTGGCATGCCTTTTTCAATCATAACGCGCCCAATGGCTTGTGCCATTCCTGCACCTAATCCAAATCCAATGAGTCCAGCGGTAATTGCCTGAGTAAATAACATCGCCGCCAACACGCGCATACTGGCGCCCATCGCTTTGATCGCAGCAAAATATTTCAGGTTTTCTAAAACGAAGGAATAAAATGTTTGTCCCGATATCGCTATGCCCACGAAAAGCCCAAGCGCTACCGCGGTACCGAATGAAAAGGGAATTCCAGTATTTTTCCAGAACCACCAAAAAGTTGCTCGTGCTAAACTACGATCCGTCCAATCCCATATCACTGTATCGGTCGTCCAAGCTTTCAGTCCGGTTTCATTTTCAATGCGCTGACAAAGTTCCGTTGGGGTTACTCCTGCAACCGGTTCAACCAACATGAAACTTAAAGTTCTGCGAGCACCCAAGGTGTAGGACTTTGCTCGATCGTAAGTAGTGTAAACAAACGGGCCGCCCGTAAACGCACGACGCACTTTACAAATTCCCACAATACGGGCTTCGATATCATTAATTTCAAAAACATCACCAGGCTTGAGCGGCACATTGGTTATTTTTCCATCGGGACCTTTAACCTGACGGCCCATCAATTGCGCGCCCCACTCGTCAACGATGACAGTGTTAGGAAGACGTAGGTCGTCGATTTGCCCCTGACTTAATTCAGCAGGTGCACCCGCAAAAGTGTCCGCATCAATTCCCACCATCGTAATTAATTTAAAATTACCGTCCACCATACGTGCCTGTAAAAATGATGTATGTAATGGAGCGGCCCAAGCAACACCATCCACGGAACGCACTCGGCCTAGTTCCGTATCACGCATCGGCTTAGCATCGTTCGCTTGTTCAACCATCGGATCGCTCACCCAAACATGTGCGCGAATGTTGACCACCGGTGTGTACGTCCAACTCATGATTCCGAAGAACACCGAAGTTTGCTGCGCCATTAAGAGCGCTGAGAAAGCCAATCCGCAAAGAAGCATCGCCAACTTAGCGGTGTCTCCAAAAAGCATATTGAGCGCGAGGCGTAGCATTTTTTATTACTTTTATAACCCTCGTTCTATTGTGTTAACGAGAGCCACATTTCCCTCGAGTCAAACCATGTACTATTATTGTGCTACAGGGGCAACGGGGACGCTTTGGGATGAAAAATTAACCATCCAAACATTCTTAAGGAAATCTGGGCCCCACTGTGCGTGGACAGCCCATGCAGTGATGAGTAAAATCAATGCAATGGAGAAACAACGAATTACCTTGGCGGCATTATCGCTCTTAGCGCTCGCATGTAATAACCCAACGGCACCCAGAGCTAAGATTGGGTGAAGGAGTGAAAAGGATTTATGTGACGTCCACGCTACCGACAGACCGACGACTAAATTAATATCTACTAACACAGCTACGATACGCTGGAAAACGGGCCTTGGACCCTTGGTGAGCGTTACCACGATTACTGCTAATACTAGAGCGAGTAATAATGTACCGTAATGTTTATGTGATTTTGCGAGAATATCCATAATGTGAAACTGTATAAATTAACGAACCCAGCAAGCCTTCATCGTGTGTCGTTTTAGTTATCCTCAGGAAACATTTTAACAAACAGCACAGCGGCGGCCGATCCGCCCAAGAACATGAAGAAAATGTCTAATACCGTTCGGGGAAGTCCGTGGGCTAGAAGTGTAGCCTCTTGAGAGAGAGCCTTTAAGACAGAATCGTCAGCATTGAGTGCGCCGACGATACCTGTGGTGTCATTGGCGACTTGGACGGCGGGATTGAAAGCCAAGCTAAGGGATGAGAATGTGCTGCCCAGGCCAAAGACAGTTAGCGCAATGGCTATACCATAATAACTATTTCCCGCGGTGCGTCGCGAACTGGTTAGCATTAAAAATACAAAAGCCCAAATAAACGTGCCGAGAGCTTCACCCGGCCAAGCTATACTAGCTCCGGTCATCACACTTTCTCCGAGGGCGTCGACAATATCTCGCGATCTTTCAGCTGTATGCCCGTGTAAAATTCCCACCACAGCCGCCGCCAATAAAGCGGCCAAAAACTGTGCCGCCATGTATCCGAATAGTCTTTTTACGGAAAGTTTTTTGCGCAGAAAGACGGCTAAGGATACAGCTGGATTATAATGTGCCCCTGAAATATTTCCGCCCATATAAAGCATGGCACACAAAATCGCGGCGGCTGAAAGCGGGTTGGAAGCAAGGATCGCAGTTAAACAAATAAAAAAGGTACCTAGCGTTTCGATAATCAGTTTATTGCGCATGGGATTAAGTTCTATATTTAGCCCTAGTTCACAAGTTTAGACTGAATAACCTGATAGCCAAAATATAAAATACCTAGGGTGACCTCCGGTTTTTTATTCATGGGATGAACACCACAGGCTGATTATTGAAATATTATCCGGCGGGCTTTTTCTCAACCGTGATTACTAAATCCTATGCACAAATCACTCCCCCTCCTCTCCTCCTTTCTCTTGATTGGAGCTTTCACCACCACTCTTAATGCCAAGCCTATGGACTCGTCCAAGAGCGTGGCTGTAAAGAGCGTTGACCCAGATCATGAACGCCTTGTTGAAGCCAAAAAACGCGTGAATGAAGTTCCCGAAGTTTTAACGGCACAACAACAAGCCAAGGCTGACCACGCCCAGTTAATTAAAGTTTCAGCTGAGTATAAACAGGCGCGGACAAAATCTACGAATTCCGATGAGGTTTATCATAGGGTCTTTGATGAGCAGTTAAACAAACTTGACCCAGAAGCGGCTAAAATTTCCGCCAAAGAGCGTCAGGCCTTTAGAGATAAAATGGTGAAAGCCCGAGAAGCTAAAAAAACTGATGGCAAAAAAGTGGGGGCGCTAGATTCAGACGAAGA
>JBAXUJ010000037.1:0-10668 GCA_037129735.1 Opitutia bacterium
ACATCTTCTGTGGTCAGCATTTTTTGTCGCTCAGTCATGATGCGACGAAGATGCATGAGGGCGCCTTGTTGCAACTGACGAACACGTTCGCGCGTAAGTTTAAATTTTGCACCAATTTCTTCCAGAGTCAGAGGACTTTCACCATTTAAACCGAATCGGAGTGTGATGACTTCGGCTTCACGCGGTTCGAGTCTGGTTAGCATTTCATTGATTTCAGCGACGTCAGATTTGCTGCGAAGATTTTCAAAAGGAGAACTCGCATTTTCATCTTTTACTAAATCACCCAAAGTAGAATCGCCTTCTTCGCCGACTTCTTGGTCGAGCGATGCGGCGCGATTGGCGACTGACTTCATGTGAACGACTTTTGAAATCGGTATCTCCATCGACTGAGCAATTTCTTCGTCGGAAGGTTCGCGTTCTAATTCCTTAGTAAGTTGGGCAATCATGCGACGCATTTGAGCGATGCGATCAACCATGTGGACGGGCAGTCGAATGGTTTTACCGTTTGAAGCGAGTGCACGTTTGATGGCCTGTTTAATCCACCATGAGGCGTAGGTACTCAGTTTACCGCCTTTATCGGGGTCGAAGCGTTCAACGGCTTTGATGAGTCCGAAATTTCCTTCACTAATTAAATCCATTAAGGGCAGGCCGAAATCATCGTAGTCTCGGGCAATTCTTACGACTAAGCGCAAGTTGGACTGAATCATTTTTTGTCGTGCAGCCTCATCTCCTTTGAGAACTTTCCGAGCTAATGCAGTTTCTTGTTCTAAAGTGAGTAGCGGAGTTTTTCCGATTTGATCTAAGTAAGATCTTAGCGGGGAACGTTCATCCGGAGAAAGTTTTTCCCAAGCTTGTCCAGGCTCCGTGGGGTCATCATTGACCACAGGAGGGGGAGTTGCCTGCACGATTTTTTTCGGCAGGTCATCTTTGGCCACGTGGGCTTTCTTTTTATTAGACTTGGGTTTGGTCATGATGCCTTAGGATTTTATCCCGGTGGCTAGACTGAGTGCGCGTAGAACGCCTTTAGACTTACTGATAGTTTCTTGGTATTCGGAAGTCGCTACAGAGTCAGCGACAATACCGGCACCGGCTTGGATGCTCGCGGTGCCATTACGTAATGAAGCGGTACGAATCACGATACAGGAATCATGTCCGCCATCGAAACCGAAATAGCCGACGGCACCGCCGTAGATTCCGCGACGTTCACCTTCGAGTTCAGAAATAATCTGCATGGCTCGAATTTTGGGTGCGCCCGAAAGAGTTCCTGCGGGGAAAGTGGCCTTGAATAAATCAAACGCATCAAACTGCGGAGCTAAATCGCCTTCCACTTGAGAGACGATGTGCATGACGTGAGAGTAGCGTTCAATAATGGCATAGTGCGGAACGGTCACACTTCCTGGAACACAGACGCGTCCTAAATCATTACGTGCTAAATCTACCAACATTAAATGTTCCGAGCGCTCTTTGGGGTCGGCCAGTAAATCGGCTTCCAGTTTACGATCCGCAGCTTCATCAATGCCACGTGGACGGGTGCCAGCGATTGGGCGGATTTCACAGCGGCGATGAGTGAGGCGTACATTGACCTCGGGGGATGCTCCAACGACGTCGAAACCTAATCCGGTTTCGATCACAAACATGTACGGTGAAGGATTTACGTGTCGTAGAACGCGGTAGAGGTCTAAAGGTTCGCCTTTATATTCAACATCGGTCCGGCGTGATAAAACTACCTGAACGCAATCACCGGCTTTAATGTATTCTTGGGTGCGTTGGACGGCTTTTTCGAAGTCGGGTTGGCTGACATTAGATTTGCCGGTCGCAAAATCGTTGGAGGTAGGAAGTTCGGCCGCAGCCGCTGCTGAAGGTCCGGTAAGAACCGCTTTTAAATTTTCTAATTCCTTTTTGGCAGCAGCATAAGCTTCGTCGGCTTTATCGGCTGAACTAATGCGTGCGTTAACGATGAGACGTAAGGTTTGTCGTGCGTTGTCGAAAGCGATTAAGCGATCCACGAGCATGAAGTGAATGAGAGGAGTGCCTGCTGGGTCTTTTTTAGCGCAAGGCACGCTCGGTTCGATACGATGAATATATTCGTAACTCACCATACCGACCATACCGCCAACAAAAGGAGGAAGACCTGGAACATTAGCCACGCGGAGGTTGGCTACTTCTTTCTTAACTAAATCGAGTGGATCCTTGGGAGTGGGGACAGTTTCTTTTTTGCCAGCACGGGTGACGATTTCAGTGCGGTCATCGAAGGCCGTAATGGTGAGAGCCGGATTAGCTCCGCAAAAACTGTAACGTCCGATGTGTTCTCCGCCTGTGACGGATTCGAAGAGGAAGCTTGAACCCAGTTTTCTGAGTCGGGCGTAAACTGAGACCGGCGTTTCGAGGTCAGCCATCAAATCCAGGCACACCGGAATAATGTCAGCGGATTTCGCTAACTCTCGGAAAGTAGACTGGTCGGGCGTGATACTCACGATTTGTACATCCTAGAGCAAAAGATGACTTTTGGAAACATTATAGCGTCCACCAAGATTGATAATCTAACTATAAGTAGATTTATAATCAGGAATTAGACTGCCAACGGCCCCAAAGTGACAGAGGTAAGAGGCGTCCGTTACCTTCTTGTTTCAAAGCGAGCTCACCGATATCGATTTTTCCGCCTAAACCCTGTGTGCTTTCTTCGAGAAGATTATGACACAAGATCGACGAGGCATCGATGGTGTAGACGGTGAGAATGATAAATTTAGCCTGAGGTGAAAGGAGTTGTCGGCACGAGCGAAGCAGGGGAGCTAAATCGCGTTCTACTTTCCAAAACTCTCCGGTGGGTCCGCGACCAAAGGCAGGCGGATCCATTAAAATCGCTTCGTATTGATTGCCGCGTTTTATTTCACGTTTCACGAAAGTGGGAGCATCTTCGATGATCCAGCGAATCGGCTCTTCAGTCATTTTCGATGCCTCTTGATTGCGACGACCCCAAGCGACGGCAGGTTTGGAGGCGTCGACGTGAGTGACATTCCAACCTGCTTTGGCAGCGATGAGTGAAGCTGCTCCGGTGTAGCCAAAAAGATTGAGCATCCGTGGCCGTGGATTGCTCGTAGATTTTTGTTCGGCTAACCATTTCCAATGCGGAGATTGTTCTGCGAAAACTCCGAACTGCTTGGAGTTATCCATGAAACGCAATTGAAGTTTGATATCACCAAATTTCGTTTCCCAGTCGCGCGGACAGTTACCGTTTAATTTCCAATGTCCTTCGCGTCCGCCTTCTTCGTGAATGGCGACGGCCTTGATCCATTCCGATTTAGGTAATGCCTGTTTCCACCACGCTTTGGGTTCGCTGCGAATCATACGGACGCCGCCGATTTCTTCGAGTTTCAAGCCGTCGCCTGAATCGAGTAATCGGTGACCTTCCCATTGGCTGGTGAGAACATTGATATCCACGGCGCTACTGTGAGCAAATCTACGCACGGAGGAAAGCCCGCTTTTGCTCGCCAGCGAAATCTTTTATTGGCATGAGTTACGTAATGTATCGTCTGTTAGCCAGTGCACGATGGGAGACAAAGGCCTCAGGCCTGATTGCCTTATCGCACGATTGGCTGCAGGAGGATTTACCTAAGTTAGAACTCAATCCCCCCGCGAAAATAAGTCTTTTGGAACGTGCCGAGGCTCAAACCTGGGCTACTCGTTCGGGGTATTGGATTGAGAATGGCTGCGTTCATTTCTTTCTCTGGAAACTTTTGTGTCCGGATGCTCGAGAGAATTCTCTCTTTGTTTGCGGTCCGTTTAATGAATGGGGAGCAGTTAAAGATATGAGCGCTTGGTCGCTCCATGCGGTCTGTCTCTTCGGCGTCGAAGGCTATGAGTTGAGTGTACCCATTGAAGATGTGATGGGAAATGAGAGGATCATGCCGTTTAAATTTTATCGTGGTGATGATCATTGGCTAGAGCCGCCGCACGACGCTGATAATATCGAGAGAGATCAATATGGTAACCGCAATTTACAACTGAGTTTAGACCGAACAAATTTACATGTTTTTCGTTTTAGTGCGGTAGACGCAGATCCCACCACAAAACCTGTCCGAGTTATTTACGAACAAGACGACTTAGTTGAGTTTTGTGAAATCCTGGCTTCAGACCCACTGGATGTTTTAGAACCGCCAGGACCCTTTGGTGCAACGATTTCAGGAGGAAAAACCACTTTCAGAGTTTTTGCTCCACGTGCTCAACTGGTCTCTGTTGGCTATACGATTTCTTCACCTCAATTAAAATCTCAACAAATGGCTCGATGTGAATTAAAGCCAGAAGGGCAGGGCGCCTGGATGGGTGTAGTGGATGCGGATCTTTCCAATTGTGCTTATTTATTAAACGTTGATGGACGAACGCTAGCTGATCCCTGGGCTCGGAAAATTTCTCATGTTCATCCTGCACCTCCGGTTTCTTTGGTCACACCGAGAAATGAGCTAGTGGATTTGAATGATGGATTTAAAACACCAGCCGTTGAAGACTGCGTCATCTTAGAAGTTCATCTGAAGGACTTATTTGGACTGATTGGTTTTTCCAAAAAACCGAATTTCAAAAATGCCGCGGAATGGATTAGGCAGAATGGTGATTATTTTAAATCGCTCGGTGTTAACGCCGTAGAACTCTTGCCGTGCACAGAATATGAGCGTGGAGAAGTAACCGAATATCACTGGGGTTACATGCCGATTACCGCTTTTGCCCCGGCTACAGCCTATGCTACTGATGATTCTGGAATTACAGCTATTACGGAGTTTCAAGATTTAGTTCGTGCATTTCATGAAGCGGGAATCGCGGTTATTATGGACTTGGTGCTTAATCACTTTGGAAGTCCGAACGGCTTAATGCAAATTGACTCATCTTACTATTTTCGGACAGACACCCAAGGTCAGCTTTCTAACTGGAGTGGATGTGGTAACGATGTTCGTGCCGAGGCCCCGATGTTTAGACGATTAGTTTTAAGTAGTCTGCAACATTGGACGGGAGTGCTCGGTGTTGATGGCGTGCGTTTAGATTTGGCTGAATTATTGGGTACTCCGCTCTTACACGAAATCGAAGATGAATTTAGAATTAATCGTCCGCACAAAATTTTAATCGCTGAACCGTGGAGTTTTCGAGGTCACATCGCGCGAGACTTAGATCACACGACTTGGACTTGTTGGGATGATGCCTTCCGCGAGTTTTTACCGGCTTATGTGCGTGGGCATGCGCGATCCGCAGATTTATTGCATCAAATCGCTGCTTGTGATTTCCGTCCGTCCGCCCGTTTGCGTTACGCCCAGTCGCACGACGACATGGCTTGGATTGACCGTATTACCGAATGTTTGAACTCGGATGCACTTGATCCGACGCCGGACGATATATTGCGCACGCGGATGATGCACTTGATTTTACTTACTTCGGCGGGCGTACCCATGCTTTCAGCCGGACAGGAATTTTTATTATCTAAACGTGGTGTCTCGAACACCTGGCGTCGCGGCGATTTAAATTCTCTCGATGCGCAAAGACTCAAACGTTTCCAAACAGAGCATGATTGGGTTGCGCAGTTAATTAAATTTAGACTTTCGACTGCGGGAGCGGTGCTACGTCCGCGTGAAGCGGTTTCGCCTGGCTGGATGAAAGTTACGCAGGTCGACACCAAAGAAAGTTTTGTCGCCGTATTAAATGCGGACGGCTTGTTGGGTCCGGTTAAGGTGATGATCGCATGTAATCCGCATCATTCTGAAGTTCAGTTCGCCTTGCCGATGGAATTTAACTGGCGGCCGGTGGTGGTTTCGCCGTGGCTAGACTGTAAATTGGCCCCCGGTTCGATGCCAAAAATTGACCAAGGTGTGCTTACATTAGGGCCTTTGGGCTGCGGGGTTTGGGTTGTAGAGGCTTAATGTGTGTTCTCGCTTGCCATAAGGCCTCGGCAACTCTTTTAGATTCCTTTCACGTATAACAAATATGGCAACCAAAGTAGCAATTAATGGATTCGGCCGCATCGGTCGTCTCGTATTCCGCGCCCTCGTTGAGCAGGGCCACCTCGGTAAGACTTTTGATGTCGTCGCCGTCGGTGATATTGTCCCCGCTGACAATCTCGCTTACCTCTTAAAGTATGACTCTACCCAGGGTCGCTTCAATGGTACAGTGACCTCGGAAAAATCTTCTCCTGATAAGGCTGAAGACGATGTTCTCGTAGTTAATGGAAAAAAGATTTTAGTCGTATCCGCTAAGTCACCTGCTGAATTGCCTTGGAAGGCTCTCGGCGTTGAAGTGGTAATCGAATCCACCGGCCTCTTCACTGAAGCTGCTAAGGCTAAGGGTCACCTCGATGCTGGCGCTAAGAAAGTGATCATCTCCGCTCCTGCGAAGGATGAAGATATCACCGTGGTGATCGGTGTTAATGACGACAAATACGAAGCCTCGAAGCACAACATCATCTCGAACGCTTCTTGCACAACCAACTGTTTAGCCCCTCTGGTACACGTTTTACTTAAAGAAGGTTTCGGCGTTGCTGAAGGCCTCATGACCACAGTTCACGCTTACACTGCTACCCAAAAGACAGTCGACGGTCCTTCGAAGAAGGATTGGAAGGGTGGACGTACTGCTGCTCAAAACATCATTCCTTCATCCACAGGTGCTGCTCGTGCCGTCGCTTTAGTTTTACCTGAAGTTAAAGGTAAGCTCACCGGTATGGCATTACGCGTTCCTGTTCCCACTGTTTCTGTAGTCGACCTCACCGTGAAGACTGTGAAAGACACCAGCCTAGCCGAAATCAAAGCTGCGTTGAAGAAAGCTTCCGAAACTTACCTCAAAGGTATTCTCGCTTACACTGAAGACGAAGTAGTTTCATCTGACTTCATTCACGATAAACATTCGTCGATCTTCGACGCAGGTTCATCGATTGAGTTGAATAAGAACTTCTTCAAACTCATCAGCTGGTACGATAACGAATGGGGTTATTCCAACCGCGTGGTTGAGCTCCTTGCTAAAGTTACCGCAAAGCTGTAAGTTTTAAGTCTAAATTGACTACGACAGGCGATCCGAGTGGGTCGCCTGTCTTGTTTTTGGCCTAAAATAGGTCCCACGACGATACTTTGGCATTCGTAGTGCTTTAATCTTCCCACCGCCCGAAGAAATCTTTTCTCTCCTCCCTTTACAACCATGTCCGCACCCTCCCTTAAATCACTCGGTTCTATCTCAGGTCTTCGCGCCCTCGTTCGCGTCGACTTCAATGTCCCTCAAGACAAGAAGACTGGAGCCATTACCAATACACAACGTATTGCTGCCGCACTCCCCACCATTCGTTTCTTGCTCGAAGGTGGTGCTTCTTGCGTGTTGATGTCGCACCTCGGTCGTCCGGATGGCAAAGTGGTTGAGAAATTTTCTCTGCGCCCCGTCGCTGCTGAATTAGAAAAACTTTTAGGTAAGCCTGTAAAATTTATTTCCAGCTGTGTCGGTGCTGAAGCCGAAGCTGCCGCAAAATCCTTAAAGCCTGGCGAAGTTTTACTTTTAGAAAACTTACGCTTCCACATCGAAGAAGAAGGAAAAGTGAAACTTGAAGATGGCACCAGCATGAAAGCGGATCCTGCTAAAGTAGCCGATTTTAGGGCCTCATTATCACGTTTGGGCGATATCTATGTGAATGATGCTTTCGGTACTGCCCACCGCGCTCACTCCTCGATGGTCGGTGTGAATTTACCACGCAAGGCTGCTGGATTCCTCTTGGAAGCAGAGCTCAAAGCTTTCGATATCGTACTCAATAATCCTAAGCGTCCTTTACTCGCAATTCTTGGTGGTGCGAAAATTGCCGATAAGATTCCTCTCATCCGTAATCTCATCGAGAAGGCTGACGAAATTATTATCGGTGGTGGAATGGCTTTCACTTTCCGTAAAGTTTGTGACGGAATGGAAATTGGAAATTCGCTCTTCGATCCCGAAGGCGCTAAGATCGTTGCCGAACTTTTAGAAAAAGCGAAAGCACGTGGCGTTAAAGTAACTCTGCCCGTCGACTTCACTTGCGGCGATAAATTCTCACCCGATGCTAATACTCAACCTGCCACCATGGCTGGCGGTATTCCAGCAGGCTGGGAGGGTATGGACGGAGGCCCTGAATCTATTAAGCTTTATGAGGCTGCGATTGGCCGTGCTGGCACTATTATTTGGAACGGTCCTTGTGGCGTTTTCGAATTCGAAAAATTCGCCGTCGGTACGAAGGCTATGGCTCACGCGGTTGCTAAAGCGACTGAACGCGGTGCGATCACCATTGTGGGTGGTGGCGATACGGCTACCGCTGCCAAGAAATTTGGCGTCGATACCAAGGTCTCACATTGTTCAACCGGTGGTGGTGCTTCCTTAGAATATCTTGAAGGCAAAGTTCTTCCAGGTGTCGCTGCACTCTCTGCATAATTTAAAATATCATGTCTAAACGTACTCCACTCATTGCTGGTAATTGGAAAATGAACAAGACCGCCACCGAAGGCGTTGAACTTGTTAAAGAAATTTCCGCAGCTTCAGTCGGCTCACACGCTTCAGTGAACGTGGTTCTCTGTCCGCCATTCACGGCGCTCTCTGCCGTGGGTCATGCGATCGAAGGCTCGTTAATCGCGCTCGGTGCTCAAAATATTCACGATAAAGCAA
This sequence comes from Opitutia bacterium, assembly GCA_037129735.1. GTDB lineage: Bacteria > Verrucomicrobiota > Verrucomicrobiia > Opitutales > UBA953 > UBA953. The sequence continues at coordinate 8,638 of JBAXUJ010000037.1, forward strand.
ACGGTGCATTCACGGGAGAAATCTCTGCTTCGATGCTTCGCGACCTGCACGTTACCCACGTGATTATTGGTCATAGTGAACGCCGTAGTATTTTTGGTGAAGATGATGCTTTCGTAAATCGTAAGGTCTTGGCGGCATTGTCAGCGACCTTGAAGCCGATCTTATGCGTTGGCGAATTACTCGCTGAGCGTGAAGCGAATCAAACCATGGAAGTGGTACGTCGTCAGCTCGAAGCGGGCTTAGCAGGAGTTCCTGCGGCCAAAGCGGAGAGTGTCATTATTGCTTACGAACCGGTGTGGGCAATTGGTACCGGCAAGACTGCAACTCCGGCGATGGCTCAAGAAGTTCATGCGTTCATTCGTAAACTTCTCGCTCAACAATTTGGCGCCGACACCGCAGCGCGTATTTTAATTCTCTACGGCGGATCGATGAAGCCTGATAACGCTGATGCTTTATTGGCGGAGCAAGATATCGACGGTGGATTAATCGGTGGTGCTGCACTCGATGCCAAAAGCTTTACCGAGCTCGTACGCATTGCTGCTAAGTCATTAAGCCGATAATTCGACATTTTTAGGCCTAGAGACGATTAGCCCGACAGGGGTTAATCGTCTCTTTTTCTAATAGTCTTTAACGCCTAAATAGGGTCCCAAAGACCCAATTTTATTGAAAATAATAATTTTATTTATCATAAATTGTTCATTATAAACATTTTACGACTTTATTAAGGTCTAAATTTACAGGTTATAAACAGCCTATGCACGGGTCATTGACTAAAATTACCCTAAAAATCATTGAAAATTTCGGTTGCGAAGGGGGGTAGGTTTTGTGGCTTTATAGAACTTATTCATGAGCGAGCAAAGCACCTCTAGGCAAAACTTCCTAATCAAAGCTGGCACATCCGTCGCCTCTGTTTTGTCGCTCGGTTTTTTGTCTAAAGCAACTGGCTCAACTTCTGCTTCTTCTCCGAAAACATTAACCGTGTCTTCTAATCTTTCTGCACAACCCGAAGGCCGCGCCGTAGCGCGAAACTCTTCACGTTAATTTCTATCGTTCGCCCCCGATGCGTAAACTTCTTGAATTTCTTAATCGACCCTCCACTCGCGGTAATTTCTTCCGCCGTTCGATTAACAACGCGCCATTCCAAATCCTGGTTTGTTTATTAGCGACTGGTGCTGTCGTCGTTGCAGCAATCAATGAATATGCTACGAACAAATATTTAAATGTCGGTTATACGCCTGATCAACCTGTAGCTTTTGATCACTCATTCCACGCTGGTCCTGATTCTGTTCTCGGTCTCGACTGTCGTTATTGCCACAATTTCGTTGATCGTTCCGGTCACTCCAACGTTCCAACCTCCAGCACTTGTTGGAACTGTCACAGCCAAGTAAAATCCGATAGTCCTGCCTTAGCGTTAATTCGTCGTAGCGTGGAAACGGGTGAAGCAGTTCGCTGGGTTAAAGTTCATAAGGCTCCCGACTACGTTTATTTCAATCACGCGGTGCACATTAATCGCGGCGTCAGTTGCGTGGAGTGTCACGGTCGCATCGATCAACAAGTCGTAGTCGGCCAGCAAAAATCTCTGAACATGAGTTTCTGTTTAGATTGTCACCGCAATCCTGAACAACACCTTCGTCCTCTCGATAAAGTTACTGATTTAGCGTGGAAAGCTGAATCACCTGAAGCCCAAGCCGCTCAGGGAACCAAGTTCGTACACGACTGGAAAGTTAATCCGCCCCAAAGCTGTTCTGGCTGCCACCGCTAATTTAAATTTCTCAATATGAGTAAGAAAGTTTTTCAACATCCTATTGCCCAAGAGGGCGAAACTACGGGACCTACCTACTGGCGTAGTCTCGATGAACGTAACAAGTCGCCCGAGTTCCGCACGCGCGCCGAACGCGAATTCTTGGACGATGCGTCGAACATCTCGAAAGTTGAACGTCGCGAATTCTTAATGTTGATGGGTGCTTCTTTTGGCTTGGCTGGATTAGGCCTCGCTGGATGTCGCGAACCACGTAACCACACTTTACCTTA
>JBAXUJ010000038.1:0-10420 GCA_037129735.1 Opitutia bacterium
GTTTTTCCCGCGGCGGTGGGCCCGGTTATGATGTGCAAACTCGGGAGCGACTTATCCACGGATTAATTGTACCAGTAAGATAAAATCACGAAACCCAGGGGCGCGGTAAGAATTAAACTATCAATCAAATCGAGCGCGCCACCGATACCTGGAATCGTGTGACCCGAGTCTTTAGAGGTGGATTGTCTTTTGAATACGGATTCTACGAGGTCGGACGGAATACTGACGATGGCGATAGGCAGAGCTAAAATCGCAGATCGTAGTGGGCTCATGAATTCGAAACCTGCAGCATTCACGGCCCAGGCGAAGAGTGCGGACGCGACGGCAGAAAAAATTAAACCACCCGCGCAACCTTCCCAAGATTTTGCGGGGCTGATGGAGGGAGCGATTTTATGTTTTCCAAACAGAGTGCCGATGACCAGTCCACCGACGTCGGTAAATTTTGTAGCGACTACGACCCAGACGACGCAGGCAAGACCGATAGATTTTTGGGTAAGTCCGGTACCGATATTTAATTTCGCGATGAATGCTAGGAACGATAGCATTAAGGGGATGTAGATGAATCCGTAGAAGGTTGGCAGTTTACGGAGCAATAAAGGACGCTCGGTAGGATTTCTTAACAAGCTTAAGAGATGGATTCCGACCGCGGTTGCGAGGGCGATGGGGAAAATCGAGTGACGATAATTTTCTGGCGAGAAGAAGAAGACGAAGAAAAGGTAAATCAGACCGATGAGAATACCTTGAGTTTTATTCGGCTGTTCATTGCACGACTCAGACAGTTTATAAAATTCCCATTGGGCGATGGCGGTGAGGGCGGCAAGAATACCGAACGCAAAAATTTGTGAAGCGGAAAAGAGGCTGCCGATCCAGATGAAGGCACCGACCGCGGCCCAAAGAGTGATTGTGCTTAAGGTACGGTCTTTCATGGGGTTTTAGTAGGTTGGACTTGGGCGCCGGTCATACCGAAGCGACGTTCGCGTTTGGCGTAAACCGCGAGGCATTTTTGAAATTCTTCCTTGGTGAAGTCGGGCCAATAAGTTTCGGTAATCACAATCTCTGCGTAAGCGGATTGGAGGAGAAGGAAATTACTCAAGCGAGCTTCACCTGAAGTGCGGATGATTAAATCGGGATCGGGCAGTCCAGCCGTTTCTAAATGTTTTTCTAATTCGCTCCAATTAATTTGGTCGGGCTTTAATTTTCCGGCGGCGACCTCTTCGGCAATTCGGCGAGTAGCTAAAGCAACCTCTTGGCGAGCACCGTAATTCAGGGCAACGACGAGCGTGAGGACATCGTTGTCTTTGCTTTTAATTAAAGCGTCCTTCAGCGGTTCCTTAACGAAGTCGGGCATCTCTTCGAGATTACCGATGATTTTTAATTTTACTTTTCGTTTAAGGATTCGGGCGAGATTAGCGCGAAGGACGAATTCACCTAATTTAAATAATCCGCTGACCTCTTCGACGGGACGTTTCCAATTTTCAACGGAGAAAGCAAAAATCGTGAGGGTGGGAATACCGAGGTTGATGCATTCATCAATGACATCAAAAATTCGTTCGGCGCCGCGGCGGTGTCCTTCGAGTCGCGGTAAATTACGCGACGACGCCCAGCGACCATTACCGTCCATAATAATTCCGATATGGCGGGGCAGGTTGGGGTTAGGAGTGGATGGTGCGTCGGACACTTAAGGGGCAGAATGTTAGTCTAATTGGTGCGGTGGCAATCGCGAATCAACGATCTTCCGCCGCGATGAGAACCCCCGGGAAGCCTTCGGCGCGGACGAGATCACAGACTGTAATAAAATTTTGGAGGGTGAGGGCGGCATCGGCCTTCACTAAAACGGGTCGGAGGGTGCTGCCTTTAATTTGGGCGATGCGATGGAGCTCGGTGCGGAGTCCGGCATTGTCGACCACGCGACCGGCAACCACGAAGACGCCTGTGCCGCGAGCGGAGAGCAGCGTGACCGTCGTAGCGGTCTGAGCCATGTCACCGGTCGAACTTTTCGGTACATTAATATTTTTAGTATTAGCAGCCGGAACGTTATTGAAACCAATGTACATGCCAGGTGCATACACAAAATTGGCCGTGAGAAGGGCGAGGAGGGCTCCACAAACAAGGACTAAAATGAAAGGCACCGCATCGATTTTGCGATCCACGGGACGAACCTTCTCTAAAATGCCTAAGGGCGTTTGCATTATTGTTTACCAGAATTTTTTTCAGCGGGGAGTTCGTGATGCACGAAGGTGATCAGCGAGTGGGCGGCGATTTCCATTTCGAGGACGATGGAACGGACGCGACCGACGAGGAAATGGTGGGAGAGGGAGCAACCGATGGCGATGACGAGGGAGAAACCCGCGTTAGCAAAGGCGGAGAGAATATCGGGAAAAATATTTTGAGCGGAGGCGTAGACACTGCCGTCGCGCAATGCGCTGGCTAAGTGGAAACCAGAAAACAAGGCGGCAGCGAGTCCGATGAGTGGGGCGATTTTTCCGATGGTGGCGATGGTGCCGAGGCGTCGTTCGAGAACGGGTAATTCGAGGAGGGCGGCTTCAATGGCGGCGGCGCGCATCGAGGCTTCGGATTGATTGGAGCGAAGAAGGGCAGCTTTGACGACGCGAGGAATCGGGCCTGGGGATTCTTCACAGGCGGTGAGAGCTTCGATGGGACGGCCTGCTTTCAAATTATTTTTAAGACCTTCGATGAAGTCGGACGAAAGAATTAAACCACGGTGGAGGAACATTGTACGCTCGACGGCGAAGACGACGGCGATGAAGGCCAGGGCGAGGAGCACCCACACGAACGGTCCGGCGTCGGCTGGAAAAGTGAAAGGGGAGTTCATTTAGTAGATTTATTAGGGATGGCACCGAGACTCGCAAGTTTGCTTTCAGCGGCGGCCTGACCGGGCAGGCGGGCTTCGCCGGTGGGGAGGTTACGATTTAACTCAGGAATAAGACGATAAGCCGCGATGGCTTCAGTCCGATCATTCTCTTCTTCGTAGAAATTGCCGAGGGATAAAATTGAACGAGCAATCCAGTTCCGACCGTTGATGCCGTAGTTATTAATCGTGGCGGCTTTGGTTGAGCGAATATTCGAAATAATTTTAATCAATAAAGTGCGGGCTTCGTTGCGGGTCGATTTAGCGTCGGTCGCATTTTCAGCTTTAGCGCGTTCGAGTAAGGTGGTGGCTAATTTATATTGAGCTTCGACGAGGATGTCGGCGTCTTGGGCCCAAGAGGAGGCGACATTTTCGTAAGCGGCGGCGGCGAGTGCTACTTTTTGTCGGTCTAATTGGCCGACGCGATCGCGGCGAAGTTCGGCGAGGCCGAAGAGACAATCCGCTTTGGCCATCTCCGCTTGATTGCGATTAGGGTGATCAGGCTTGGTGCGAATGATGGAATTTAAAACTAAGAGCGCGCGGTCGAAATCACCGAGGGTACGCAATAATTCAGCGCGACGAAGGGCGACGCGGAAGAGGAGAGCGCTTTGCGGATAATTTTGATTTAATTTTTCAAAAAGTTCGATGGCTTCTTTAATTTTACCTTCACCCAATTCGTTGGCCTGTTGATTGGCTTCTTCGGCGGCTTCGTAGAGACCCAGTTCGACCATTTCATTAAGGGCGGTGTTCTGACCTTCGAAATTCTTAACCAATTCGAGGAAACGAGCCTGTGCTTCGGCGTGTCGACCCAATGACGAAAGGTATCTTCCTTCCACTAAGAATGACGCGGCGGCAGCGGGTACTTTTCCATATTTCTTTCGAACATTTTCTAATTCAACTAAGCCGACGGTGGAACTACTACCGAGGGCGGTGCGGGCTTTGAGGAGAGCGATATGTCCACGCAGAACGGGCGCGTTATTTTTGAGGTCGGCTGGGGCGTCGATGGGTAGACGTTCGAGGCTGATGGCGATTTCATCGGCTAATTTCGCGGCATTAACATTATCGTGATTAGCGAGGGTGATCAGCGCGCGTTGCCATTTAAAACGCAGTTGGAAATCGATGGATGACTTCGTGATGACGGGATTCAGTCTTTCAAAAATTTGCAGGGCGATGTCGGGCTGATTCGCTTTACGAATATCTTCGAGCAAGCACCAGGCGGCGATCCAGAGTCGAGACGACTCGATTTTTTTATTTTGAAAAGCTTGCTCGATGATTTCTGTCGTTTGCGTCCAGACCTTAAAATCATCGCTGGAAGAAAGGAGGGAGAGGACACGTTGATGGAAGGCCGTGTAGGCGATGTCGGCGCCTTGGGTTTCATTCTGAATTGAGGCGTACGCTTTCTCGGCTAAAACATAATCGTGAGCTAAGTAGAGACAGTCGGCTGAGACCATGCGCAAGACATCGCGCGGAATACCTTCTTTGCCTTCCACTAAACTATCGATGTAAGAAGAAGCTAAGCGATAGGAACCATCGCTCCAGGCAATGACAGCGAGTAGGCGAGTCGCTTCGCGTGCGAGTGGGCTGGCGGGAACTTCTTTGAGCAGTTCGGTGGAGGCTTGTCGGGCCTTTTCATTATTTCCGGCTAGGTACATTAACTGAGCGCGGGCTAAGTGAATTGTATCGAGAACAGAGGGGTCGCGAGGGCACTCGTAGGAAAGCTGTCCTTCGCGCTGCTTAGTCAGGAAATCATAAACCTCATTGGCGAACGAATTAATGTCGCTCGGTTTTGCGTCGTTGGCGGCCGAGACGAGTGACTGAATGGCGGTGATACGCAGGCGGTCGTTGGCACGATTTTTAGCAGCGGATTTGAGGAATTTGCGACCCTCGGCGCTGTCGGCTCCGGAAATTAGGCCGCACAGTAAATCCGCTTCGGCTTCTTGAGCTTCGGTTAAGTTTTCTAAATTCTTTAAAATCGCGAGGGCCTCGTTTTTCTTGTCTTGGCGAGCGAGGGCGAGGGCGAGGTTGCGTTGATGGGCAAAGGTAAATTCGGGATTCTTGTTATTCTTAACAATATCGCGGAGTGCATTGATGACGCTGTCATTAATTTTTCCGTTGATGACGGAGGCGCGGTAGCAGAGGGCTTGAATTCTTTGACGTTGCTCCTCGGAGAGGGCGCTTTGCGTGGCGAGATTTAGATTGGTATTAAAATTATCGTTATCAAATTTGGCATTGGCGAGGAGGGCCTTGAGGGTGTGGAGCCAGGGCACTTCGGCGGGCGAAAGTGCATTGATATTTAGTTTATCAGCAATTTCAGTGGCGGTGATTAAATCGTTTTCGGAGAAAGCGATCAATCCGGCTAAAAGATTTTTACTCGCTGATTCAGGAATATTTTTCAGGGCAGTTTTAGCCTCTGCACTTTTATTTCGTTCGATGAGACAAGTCGCGAGGCCCAGTTGAGCGGCGTTCTTATCTTGGTCAGATAAATTTTTGCTTTTGAGAACTTCGGTGAACAGTTGGATGGCGCTGGAGGAAAGTCCGGCCTCTTGGGCTTGTTGGGCTAATTGCAGTAAGCTACGATCGCGAGCGGAGGGCAGCGATTTCTCGTCCACGGAAGATAAAATCGGGACGGGAATGTCTTGGGCGACTAGGACGCTAAACGACAGACTGAGGAGTCGAATAGCGGTGACTAGGGTATGACGTAACATGCCCGCGTAGTGTGGCGGAGGAGAACGCTGCGGGCAAGAGGCGAGTGTGCGCGACTTATGCCTTCTTATCTAAACCAAAGGCCGTGTGAACGGCACGGATGGCGGCGTCGGCTTTAGCGGGCTCGAGGGCGACAGAAATCTTAATTTCGGACGTCGTGATGAGTTCGCTATTTACGCCTACGGAGGCCAGGGCTTTGAACAGAGTACCCGCAACGCCGGGATGGGAGATCATGCCAACGCCGACGATGGAAAGTTTGGAAATTTCACCGGCGGAGCGCACGGTGCCTGAGCCTAATTTTTTGAGCGTTTGGCTGACGACTTTTTCAACGCGGACGAATTGGTCGGTGCTGACGGAGAAAGTGAGATTGGACTTACCATCTTTACCGAGATTTTTGATGATCATGTCGACGCTGAGGCCGGACTCACCGAGGTCGTCGAAGAGGGTGGCGATGGCCTGAGGGTTATCTGGCAGGTCATTGACGGTGACGCGCGTTTGGAGTCGGTCGAGGGCGACGCCAGCGATGGCTGCGTCTTCAAGGGTTTTGTCGATAGCTTTCACGAGAGTGCCGGGTTGGTCATTAAATGAAGAACGAACTTCAAAGGGAACATTATATTTTTGTGCGAATTCTACGGAGCGAGATTGCATCACCTTGGAACCGCTGGAGGCAAGTTCAAGCATTTCCTCGTAGGAAATCTCGGGCATTTTTCTTGCGGATAAAACGATGCGAGGGTCGGCGGTGTAAACGCCATCGACGTCGGTATAAATTTGGCAGACGTCGGCCTTGATGGAAGCGGCGACGGCGATTGCAGTGAGGTCAGAACCGCCACGACCGAGGGTGGTGACTTGTCCGTCGGGGGTGACGCCTTGGAATCCGGCGACGATGACGACTTTACCTTCATCGAGGCGTTCAGCGATATCGCCACCGGTGATTTTGATAATACGGGCGCGGGTGTGAATGCCGTCGGTAATAATTCCGGCTTGGGCTCCGGTGCGTGAAACAGAGGGAACGCCGATCGCGTGCAGTGCAATTGCGGTGAGGGCGATGGTTTCTTGTTCACCCACGGCCATTAAGACGTCCATCTCACGTTCGTCGGGTAAAGGCATGAGCGCTTTGGCGCGTCCGATTAATTCATTGGTCACACCGCTGCGTGCGGAAACGACGACGACCAATTTATGTCCTTTGGACCATTGTTCTTTAATTTTGGCCGCAACGTTTTGGATGCGATCCACATTACCGACGGAAGTGCCGCCGTATTTTTGAACAATCAGTGCCATCTGAAATTACGATTCAGGATTGAAGATGCGAAGAAGGAAAGGCTCTTCGAGAACCGTTTTAAGTCGGCGCAATTCTTTGAGCACGGCATCCATTTTTCTTTCGCTTACTGGGTAGGTTGAAAGGGTTACGGTGCCGCGACCTTTGTTCGGGTGTTCGTATTGAATCACACGAGCGATGGAGACTTTGTGTTTCGAGAAAATGCGATAGATACCTTCGGAGACGCCGGCTTTATCGAGTAAGGAAAGACGGAGGTAGAAAGGAGAGACGATTTCATCGAGGTCGCCCATACGAACTTTGAGACCTTGTTTTTCGCGGGCGATTAAATCGTCACCCGAGAGGCCCTGTTTGGAATTACCGGTCAGTGCGGCGATCGCATCTACGATGTCACCAATCACCGCTGAGGCAGTGGCGTCGCCACCAGCGCCGCGGCCTGTGAGGGTGGTGGCACCGACGACGTCACCGCGAAGGGTAATACCATTGTTGACGCCGGAAACTCGAGCGAGGATATCGCGATTAGGAACGAGGGCTGGGTAGACGCCGACGGTCATCCAATTCTTTTCGAAGTTACGTTGGATGACTGCTAAATGTTTTAGGGCGAAGCCGAAGCGACGAGCGAAGTCGATATCTGCCGGACCGATATTGCGAATGCCTTCAACCAGGGTGCGATTGGCGGGTGCCCATTTTCCGTGAGCGAGCCAGGCGAGGATGGAAGCTTTATGCCAAGCGTCGATGCCATCGACGTCGAGGGTCGGATCCGCTTCAGCGTAGCCGAGTTCTTGAGCTTCTTTGAGAGCGTCAGCAAAAGATAAACCATCTTCGCCCATGCGAGTGAGGATGTGGTTACAGGTTCCGTTTAAGATGCCGACGATTAATTCGAAGCGATTAGCGGCGAGGCCTTCACGAATGGCTTTGATGATCGGGATACCACCGGCGACGCTGGCTTCGAAGAGGAATTGACCGCCATGTTGACGAACCGCTTTAAAAATTTCGGGGCCGTGTCCGCAGAGTAAAGCTTTGTTGGCAGAGACGACGACTTTGCCTTGGTTGAGGGCACGGAGGGTGAATTCTTTGGCCTTAGTAGTTCCGCCGATGAGTTCGCAAACCACGTGAACTTTAGGATCATCGATAACCTCGTAGGCATTTTTCGTGATTTGGCTTTTAGAAATTTTAATCGCGCGAGATTTTTTCGGGTCACGTACAGCGACTTTGCGTAAATCGATTTTCACACCGAGGCGTGATTCGAGATCCGATTTTTTGTCGGTTAAATGCTTCCAGACGCCTTGGCCTACAGTGCCAAAGCCGAGAATGCCGATGCCGATGGTGCGTGGAGCTGACATAAATTATTTTTTGTGGGAGCCAAAGCGACTTTCAGTGCCTTGTCTTAAGCGCTGAATATTGGTGCGGTGGGTCCAGAGATTAAAAAGTGCAAGCACGGAGGCGAAGATGATTTCGGTATCAGAATCCTTAAGCGCCCAAGCGGTGATAGGGAGTGAGATCCCTAAAAGCATCGAAGCTACAGAAACATATTTGGTGCTGTAAAAGGCGATGACCCAGATGATTACGCCGACCAGAATAGGCATCGGTAAAATGATGGCGAGACCGCCGATGGTGGAGGCGACGCCTTTGCCGCCCTTGAATCCGAGAAAAACGGAACAGCAGTGTCCGATGAGCGTGGCAACGAATGAGGTGATAAAGATGCTATCAGTACTGGGGTCATTCAGCGCTTTCGTGAAATCATCCATACTTCCGTTCCATTGAGTATTTAACTCCCAGATAATGAAGAAGGGTAGGAAGGTTCCGACGGCACCTTTGAAGACATCCAAACCAAAAACTAAATTACCCGCGCCTTTTCCAAGCACGCGTTTCACATTCGTCGCACCAGGATTTCCAGAGCCTTCTTTTAAAATATCTACACCTTGATTTTTGGCGACGAGTACAGCGAAATTAACGGAGCCAATAAGGTATCCAGTCAGAAGATATAAACCGTACTCGATGATCTGAGCTGGATTCATGAAAACTAATTAGGCGTCGATTAATTGTACACGAACAATCGCCGAATTTTTCTGAATCTCAGCGAGGGTCGTAGCAGAAGGAGCCGAGTCTAATTGATAGACCGCGAAAGCATTGGTGCCGCCGGTGCGACTCAAGGCCATGTTGGCGATATTTACTTTTTCCTTCGAGAGGATGGTGCCAAGGGCACCGATGATTCCGGGCTGATCTTGGTTTTCGATTAAAAGTAATTTGCCTTCAGGAATAAATTCGAGCGTGCGACCGTTGATGGAAACAATGCGAGGAGATTGCGCTTTTCCTAAAACCGTTCCAGCGATGGAAACGGATTTTCCACCCGCTAAAATAGCTTCAACGTGAATGAGCTCTTTGTAGTCAGCCTCAGCCGAAGAACGGATGCTTTGCACTTCAACTCCGAGAGCCTTTAATTTGCTCGGGGCATTTACATCGTTCACGCCTTCGACGATGCCACGGAGGTAGCCGCGTTGGATGGAGCGAGAAATCGCGCCTGCACCTTGTTCTGAACCGGTACCATAAGTGGTGAGACGAATGGATTCGATGCGACCAGGTGCAGCGAGCTGACGAACAATCGCACCGAGTTTTTCGGCTAACGAAAGGAAAGGACGGATTGTGCTGAGGGTTTGAGAATCGACCGAAGGAAGATTCACTGCGTTTGCAGGTGAGCCACCATTAAGAACAGCGATGGCGGCTTCAGCGACTTCGACGCCGACGTTTTCTTGGGCTTCGGCGGGCGATGCACCTAGGTGAGGTGAGAGGTGTGCTTTCGGAAGAGTTCGTAAAATATGATCTTTAACTAAGGGCTCTTCGACGAATACATCGAAGCCACAACCACCGCATTGGCCAGATTGTAAAGCGGCGGCGAGCGCTGCTTCGTCGACAATTCCACCGCGGGCGCAGTTCACGATCTTCACGCCTTTTTTCATCTTAGCGAATGCATCCGCATTCACCATGCCTTCAGTTTGAGGTGTGAGAGGCATGTGTACGGTGATGTAATCTGAAACCGCAAAAACTTCGTCGAGTGTCGACATGTGTACGCCGAGGGATTTAGCACGGGCTTCGGTGAGGTAAGGATCGTAGGCGTAAACTTTCATGCCGAAAGCGATGGCGCGCTTAGCGACTTCGGCACCGATGCGTCCGAGTCCAAGGACTCCGAGATTCTTGCTAAATAATTCGGTACCAGAAAGGGTTTTACGATCCCATTTACCTTCGCGCATGGATTGAACTGCTTCAGGTACTGGACGAGCGAGAGATAAGAGGTGAGAGAAAGTGAGCTCGGCTGTGGCGATGGTATTACCTGAAGGAGTGTTCATCACGATGACACCACGTTCGGTGGCCGCATCGACATCGATATTATCGACGCCTACACCGGCGCGACCGACGCAAACAAGTTTATGTGCGGCGTTGAGTACTTCGCGAGTGATCTGGGTCTCGGAGCGGACCAAAATCGCGTGCACGTCTTTGACTAGTTCGAGCACCTTTTCGGGTGAAGAACCATAGGCTTCAACGACCTCATAGCCGGCTTGGGCTTTGAGGAGGGCGAC
>JBAXUJ010000039.1:0-10075 GCA_037129735.1 Opitutia bacterium
TAAAATCGAATGAATAGCTGGTTTGGCGATGAGCACTTCAGCCCCAATACATAGGGCAATCGTCAATACCAAGACGGCGACAATCGATTCCAACCAACGATAACCCAGTCGAGTCAAAGCCAGCAGCACGAGTACATCTAATGCGGTAATTAAGGCACCGATGAAAAGAGGAATTCCGAAAAGTAATTGTAAGGCGATAGCCGATCCGAGCAGCTCGGCGAGATCACAGGCGATAATTCCAATTTGTGCTGAGACCCAAAGGAAAGTGGATATCGCTGGAGAGTAACGTGCACGGCAGGCTTGAGCGAGGTCTTGTCCAGTGGCGACTTGTAAGCGCACGCAGAGATGCTGGAACAATATTGCCATCAAGTTAGCTAATAAAATTACCCACAGCAAAGCGTAGCCGAATTCTGAACCTCCAGCCAAATCCGTCGCCCAATTACCAGGATCCATGTAACCTACCGCGACCAAGAAGCCTGGGCCAACGAATCCAAAAAATCGACGCAAAGCAGCAATCCGTGAGGCAGATTTTTGTGCTGTATCGGACGCGTTGGACACGAAGTAGAAATCTTTTATTCGCCAGCAACTGTCAACCTACGGCATTTTTTAACGAGTAAATCGCTAGACCAGACCAAACTAAAGTCCGGACAATATGCGTACGCGTTAAATGGTTAATCACCTCTAAATTATAGCCTTCCTGCTGTAATCGTCGATGCGCGGGAATGGACCAAATTACTGTAAAAGCCCATGTGAGAACGACTAAAACGAAACCCGTGACCGGTGCGCCGTTTCGCCACGCAAGAAAATGTCCGACGATTTGTAAAAGCAGCAAAGGGCCAACTACCCAGCCTACGCGACTGGTGTAACTCTGATGGTGTTCGCGAAAATTTTCGCTACGCCAGCGAGCAAAATCGGGGTACGTACAAAAATAAATTAACCAAGCGACCGCAGCCATCGCTAAATCAATCGAGGGTAAAAGTTTAAAGAGTAAGGAGATTTGCATCTGAATTAAAGAGTGGAAAGAAGTTGGCGAAGTTCAATTTCAGGTTCCTCGTGGCCTTGAGCCATGGCGAGTTTAAGAGCTTCTTCAAAGGCAGCTTGGGCTAAATTCTTTTGTCCCAAATGCAAATAAGTTTTCCCGAGTAGAATGCGTGGCATCATCCAATCCGCCTTACCATCCGCAGCTTTGTGTAAATGTTCCACCGCAGCGGGAAAATTATTTTCCTGAAAGAGAGCTTGGCCTAGCGAAAAGCGGAAGAGCGGATTAGTGGGGTCGGACTCTACGAGTGAACGAAATGTTTCGGAACGCGGTATCATGTTTAGCCCTTTGTTTTCTGCCTAAAAATGACAACAGAAAGTCCAGGCAGGCAAACCTGAATGGATTGCAAGCGACCATGGGCAGGGATTTTTTCTGCAACAACACCCCCTAAATTACCACTACCCTTTCCAGCGTAATAACTGGAGTCGGTATTAATCGCCTCTTCCCACTTACCCATACAAGGCACGCCAAATCGGTACGTGCGTTCAACGGGTGTGAAATTACCGACAACTACCCAAGAGCAGTCGTAGCCGTGACGTTCAAAAATGAGGACACTCTGATCACCATCATCGGCATGAATCCAATTAAAACCTTGAGAATCAAAATCACGTTCTGCGATGGTCTTATCTTTTTTATAAAGAGCGTTTAGGTCAGCGACTAACTTTTGAATGCCAACGTGGAGAGGATATTGCAAGAGATGCCAATCCAGCGAACGAGAATGACTCCACTCGGCGATTTGACCGAACTCACAGCCCATGAATAAAGATTTTTTACCAGGCCAGGCCCACTGGAGAGCCAATAAACATCGAAGATTGGCGGCCTTATTATGAAAATCACCCCCGCCCATTTTGCCCATCAGTGAACCCTTTCCGTGTACTACCTCGTCATGTGAAAAGGATTGGATAAAGGCTTCTGACCAATGGTAGAGCATTCCAAACGTAAGCTTGTTATGGTGATATTTTCGATAAAGTGGATCTTCCTTAAAGTAATTTAGACTATCATGCATCCAGCCCATGTTCCATTTGTAGTCAAAATTCAAACCACCTTCCGCAATTGATTTAGTTACACCTGGGTATGAAGTGGATTCTTCCGCAATCGTGATCGCACCTGAATGATAAAGATGCACCAAGGCATTCGTTTGTTTTAAAAATTCGATGGCGGCTAAATTTTCTCGACCGCCGTGTTGATTGGGGAGCCACTCACCGTTTTTTCGCGAGTAATCCAAGTACAGCATCGAAGCGACCGCATCAACCCGCAGTCCATCGATGTGAAAGAGCTCTAACCACGAAAGGGCTGAGCCCACCAAAAATCCACGAACTTCGTGACGTGCATAATTAAAAATAAGTGTACCCCAGTCTTGATGTTCGCCTAAGCGCGGATCGGCATGTTCGTACAAGTGAGTGCCATCAAATTGTGCGAGTGCAAAGGTATCCTTAGGAAAGTGGGCGGGAACCCAGTCTATAATCACGCCGATGTTCGCTCGATGCAAAGTATCAACGAGCATCATGAAATCCAAAGGCGAGCCCAAGCGATGGGTCGGTGCGTAAAATCCAGTTACTTGATAGCCCCACGAACCTTCAAAGGGATGCTCAGTGGGAGGCATTAATTCTACATGCGTAAAACCAAGGCGATTACAGTATTCGGCTAACTGTATGCCTAATTCCCTATAATTTAAAGGGCGGTTATGATCTTCGGGGACTCGACGCCATGAACCCAAATGAACTTCGTAAATCGATATCGGCTGCTGCTGGGATGACGTCTGACATCTTTTTTTAATCCACTCCGAATCGTGCCAAGCAAATCCCGACAAATCAGTGACGATGGCTGCGTGGTGCGGCGGAGCTTCGAAACTTAAGGCATAAGGATCGGTTTTTAAAAACGGAGTTTCGTCAGCTGGACCTACGATTTCATATTTATAACAAGCACCCGCGGTGAGACCTGGGGTAAAAATTTCCCAAATTCCCGAAGCGCCCAAAAGTCGCATCGGATGTGTGCGGCCGTTCCAAAAATTGTGATTACCTACTAATGAAACACGTCGAGCGGACGGAGCCCAGACCGCAAACCTCACTCCCTTTACTCCATCGATTGTCGCCAGATGCGAACCTAGCTTGTGATAAACTTTGTGGTCATCTCCTTTACCAATTAAAAATAAATCCGACTCTGACAATGTCGGCAGAAAACGGTAAGGATCGTCGATGACGTGAGTAATTTTTTCCGGATAAGTAACTTTGAATTGATAACGAAAAGCGGACTTCGATTTAATTTCCTCCTCAAAAATCCCTAGGGAATGAATTTTCTTCATTGGGATACCCTTAGACTCACCCTCTTTAATCAGTTCACAGCTAGTGGCCCCTGGTAATAGTGACCTGACTACATACCCCCCTGAAGATAGTAAATGTTGCCCTAAAAAGCTATGAGGGGAGCTTTCCTTGCCCTCAACGAGGCGAGTTAGCTCAACTTGGCTTAGGTGCATAGACCGATAATCCACGACAATCGTATGCCCGCAAGCGCTCATTGCCCGAAAATACTTGAGAGAATGCCCTAATCGCCAAGTCTGGAGCAAATGCCTGGTCGAACCCTCAGCCCACTCCTTGCCTTCCTTTTCTGCACCATCGCAGTCATGGCGGCGGACTCGACAACAAAAGTCGCACCCGAGATTGCCAAGAACTCAAACGTCCAAGGCGAAAGTTTTACTTATGAAGAGAACGGCAAAGTTCTCGTCGCGATCGATGCAAGTGTTGAAGCGAATGGAGCTCACCTCGCAGCCAAGAAAATTTCTTTTAATTCTGAGACAGGAATTATCGATGCTGAAGGCGATGTAGTTTATACCACAAAAAATTTACGCATCATGGGCGAGCGCGTGACCATGAATCCGAAAATCGATTTAGTCGTCGCCTATAATGTTAAGCTAGGTCGTAACCCTATTTATTTCACGGCTGAGGAAATCCGGATACAAAACGGAGATCGCACGATGAAAGGTGTGCGCATGTGGAATAATGAACCTCACGCCTTCGGCTTGGATTTAAAAATTAATGAAGCACATTATTCCGACAAAGAAGATTGGTTAACTTTTAAAGGTGTCGTTCCTCATCTCGCAGGAATCCCTTTCTTTTATTTACCTTATTACGGACAAGAAGGTTATCACGATATCCCTTACGATATTGAACTCAATACAGGCTCACAGGAGCCCCAAGGTCGCTACCTCCGCACCACTACTCTAGTTCGTCAAACCAAGTCACTGTGGGTCGGTGCATTGTTCGATTACTACAGCAAATCGGGCTTTCTGGTCGGTCCAGCTCTACGTTACGACAACAGTAAAACGACTCACGAGGGAACTACCTGGCGCGGTGATTTTAAAGCTGGCTATATCAATGACCGCAATGCCATTGAAAGCGATATTTATGGCCGTACACCTGACGCGAATCGCGGTTTCTTAATTGCCAACATTAATGGCCACACCACCAATAACTTCGATTTTGCAGGTCAGTTTTATTTCACCTCAGATCCTAATTTTATCCGTTCTTTCCGTCCCCGAGAAATTTCCGAAATCGGTCTTCCCCAAGCGAGCTTCGAAGTAGTCAAGCCAATCGAACAAGGTTATCTGTCAGCCACGGTCATTGCCAAAGCAGACAACTATCAAGACGTTGCTGAAAAATTACCTGAATTGCGTTACGACTTAACCGAGAGACGCATCGGAGAAACGCCTTTCAATCATCGTGCTTTTGTGTCGGCATCATATCTATCCGAACGTCCTTCTGCGGCTCTCCCCTTACCTCAATTCACCACGGAGACGGGTGCCACCGAAGCCTGGTCGACCGCACGTTATGATGCCTACTATGGTGTTACCTATCCTTTAACCGTCCGTAATTATTTGACCTTCAAACCAGTCGTTGGCGCACGTGCTACTTCTTGGTCATCCAATTTAGCCAATACTGGCAGTGTCTCTAAAGCCGTTGGACAAATCGGCTTCGACGTCGAAGGCCTCGCCACGGGTTCATGGAATTTAAAAGCGGACCACTGGTCTATCAATGGAATGCGTCACGCGTTTCGTCCCTTTATTCAATACCGCTACCTACCTGGTGCTGACCACGCCATCGGTGAAATCCCTCTGTCGGAGCGTAATGTAGCTCTTTCCGCCTTCCGCGAATTAGACCTCGCTGATCGCCCTGATGCTGCGGCCACTCACGCAACCAGCGTAGCCCGCTTCGGCTTTAGAAACACCTTAGCCACGCGCGACACCGAAATGGGTACACGTGAATTAGCACGCTTCGATATCTCTAAAGACTGGTCCAATGCTGACGATTCACTCGGCCAAACCGATTCAGATATACAGACACACGTTCGTTTAACTCCAGCTAACTGGGTTTCGATTGATTCCTTTACCCGTTATGCAAAAAACGGCGGCGGCAATGTGGAATCACTTCAATCGATCGCGTTTAACTCGGGCGATTTCTGGAAAGCTTCCGTGGGTTGGTTCGAATTAAAACAAGGTGCGGACCCAGCCAAACAGCTTTGGGTCATGGGAGAAGTTAAATTAAATTCTACTTTCTCCGCCCTGGTAACCGTGAATTATGATGCCCTTGCAAAAGCCTATACTTACGAATCGATTGGTTTAATTCAGCGTATTGGTAATTCCTGGGAAATTGAATACGGTTTCCAAAAACGTGTTTCTGCTTTCAATGATGGTTCACTCGGCGCCCATGTACGGGTACGCCTCTTCAAATTCTAAACGTGTCGGACAATCCCGAAACCTCCTCCACCCTGCCTACTGATGGTATTTTACCACCAGCAGATTTATCGATTCGTCTCGATAATTTTGAAGGCCCACTGGACCTACTCCTTTTCTTAATACGAAAAAACGAAATCGATATTTACGATATACCGATTGAGAAAGTAACCCATCAGTTCCTCGATATTCTTCGTAATCAAGAAAAAGATAATCTCGAGCTCGCGGGTGAGTTTTTCGTCATGGCCGCAACGCTGATGTATATCAAAAGTCGGATGTTACTCCCGGTGGAAAGTCGCCCCGACGAATTAGATACGACCCACGATCAAGGCAACGACCCACGCTGGGCCCTCGTACAACAGCTTATTCAGTATAAACGCGTCAAAGAGACCGCAGCTATCATTCGCCAATTAGCCGATGAACGCCAAGGACTCCTCGCACGCTATGTCTTACAACCGCAAGGCGAAGACGCAGTGATTCGTCCCGTGGCACCCGCCGATCGGATCGAACTTTGGAACACTTTTAATTTAGTTCTCCGTCGTCTCGCTGAAAAAATTCAGCCGGGTAATCTCTCCGTTGAAACTGTGACCGTGTCCGATCGGATGGAATTTATTTTAAATCGATTGAACACCGAATCGAAGTTTAATTTTACTAGTTTATTACCCGAGCGTCCCACGGTTGCCCATTTAGTAGCGACTTTCCTTGCCTGCCTAGAACTGGCGCGCCTCGGTTCACTTGAATTGGAACAGGAAGTAAACTTCCAAGACATCTTCTGTACCAAGCCTTTAAAAAACTTGGCGGATGGTCCTTCGCCACCTTTGGCTGCTTCATCCGAGTTTGATGAGCCCAAAGGAGATTCAAATTAGGTTACGATTTGAAATTCAAAATTTTCCTGTTTAGATATTCTCTATGGCGGGCAAACGAAAGAATCAGAATCATCTACTCGGACTTGGGTTGGATAATGCCGACAACCATAAGCGGATCACCCAGGGTGAAGGCTTCTCATTAGTAGGCGGTTCCAACGAAACCCACGAGAGAATGACGGAAACGGTCATTAAAACCGTCGAAGACCTGCAACGGAAGGGTCGGACAATTCCCACCGCCGACCCCAGGGAAATCGCCGACCTTTTGCGCAAACACGAACGGGCGAATTAAGACCACAAAATCTCTTACTGACTGATTGACTCACCCCCATTCCAGCACTTGATAACACCCATCAACGATGAGCCTAGAGACACCCCCTCCACCACCTCCTCCTCCACCTTCATCTGACGGTGATGCTAATTCAGCTCCAAAGCTTAAGCTGAATAAGCCAGCTGGTGCGTTTGTGCCACCACCTCCTCCCAGTGCTGGTTCGATTCCTCCTCCCCCGCCTACCGCTGCCATTCCTCGCCCACCTGTCGTTGGAGCTGGAGCCGCTTCAGCACCACGAATCGCCCCAACTATTTCCTCTGAACCCAATTCAAGTGTTTCGACTTTAGAAGCCTCGTTTGACGTTCTCGGTATGGTCGCTTCCGTCGCGGCTTTTGTATTTTTATTATTAGAACTCTTTGTTAAAACTAAGGGATAATTTCTATGGCTTCCGAACTCATCGACAACCTCGACGCTACCACGTTTGAGTCTACCATTAAATCGGCCTCCGTGCCGGTCCTAGTAGACTTCTGGGCCACCTGGTGTGGTCCTTGCAAACAGCTGGGTCCTGTACTGGATCAACTCGCAACCGAGATGACCGGAGCAGTCAAAATCTGTAAAGTCGATGTAGACACCAATCAATCGCTAGCAGCCCAACTCGGCGTCACCTCAATCCCTGCCCTGTTTCTTTTCAAAAACGGACAAGTGGTCGATAAAATCGTTGGTGCACGTCCCAAGGGCGATATCGCTGCCTTCATTAAGAAGCACGCGTAAGTTAGTTTAAATACAGCATAAAGAAGCCCGAGATTTCTCGGGCTTCTTTGTTTATAAATCTTATGAGTTTTTATTTAGATTCTAAAGGATGCTGATCGAGAATCTCTTTAGGACTGTACTGACCACGGCCACCGATGGCTTTGCGCACTTCAGCAACCTTGGTATCCATGACAGGCTCACCTTTATTACCCCAAGCGGAACGAACGTAGGAAACGATGTTAGCGACTTGAGCATCTTTTAGGCCTGCACCGATGTTAGGCATATTGCCGACGTATTTTTGGCCGTTCACTTCGATTTCACCCGCTAAGCCAGCGAGGACGATTTTGATGACGCGTTCTTCATTACCCACAGGCCAAGGAGAACCAGCGAGTGGCGGGAAGGCACCAGGAACGCCCAAACCGGTGGCTTGGTGACAGGCGGAACACTGTTGGATGAAAAGCTTCTCTCCTTTAGCGATATCAGGCTCAAAGGCCTTAGGTCCGCTATCGGCAGCTACTTTAGGTGCGTCGAGATCAAATGAGCTGGCCGAGAATCCACCCGAATTACGAGTCAGATAAACACCCGCCCAGAAACCGAATCCGCAAAAGATAAATACGATGACGATCGGCAGAATAGAAAAACCTTCGCTGGGCTCTTCCTTGTCGCGAGCGAGGTGCGAGTGAATTTCGACTAAGCGATTATCGGAAAGATTACCCTGTTCGCCAAAGGAGCGATTAGGCTTATCGTTGTTTTGAGAGTGTTGTGACATGGGATTACTGTTTCAATTTCGCTTCAGGCGAATTGTAGTCGATACGAAGAGATTTTAAATACGCGACCAAGGCTTGAGCACGCTCGGTTGGCTGAGTGATGCCATTTTTATCTACGACGTATAAGAAATTGTACGCAGGCATCGTGCTACCAGCGGCAGGTGAACGAAGGTGGCCATGGATTTCGTCATCGGACTTAGCGCGAGCGCCGTAGTTAGCGAGATCGGGTCCATTGCGATGATTACCTAAGAGTAATTGAGACTGAAGAACGTAGTCGCGAGCCACGGAAGGACGTGGACCATAACCCTTGGCGATATCGTTACCCTGTCCTGCTGGACGCACCTGTTGGGTGTGACAGGCAACGCAGCCTAATTCGATATACACTTGGCGACCTTGAATCGCTAAGCCAGTTTCACGTGGAGGAAAAAGTGCGCCACCCTCTTCGGCTGGTGCACGACCAAGTGTTCCTAATTGAACTTCACCGCTAATTAACAGACCACCAAAAGAGGCAGCGAGGGTGAAGAAAATACCAGCCAGAATAAGATTAAAGTCCTTCATGTTCAGTGCAATTTAAGCGTGGTTATTGTCGTTGGAGTTTCGAGCAGAAGCCAAGAGCATCACGAAAGAGTTAATCGCAAAGGCCACATGTCCCACTAATTGTAAAAGTACAAAGAAGATCACAGGAATGTAATAGCTCATCACTCCACTATTCACCGTAGGGTAACCACAGATTAGGAGATGCAGAGCTAAACCGAGTCCGCCGATTGCCGAAGACCAGAAATGGAGATGAACTAATTTCGCTGAAGACCAGAACGATCCAGTGACACGTGGTAGAATGTAATAGGCGGCACCGAAGATGATCATCGATACGAAGCCGTAATTCACGAGTTGTTGTTGTCCGACAGTGAAATCAGTGAAATGCACAATCGCATTCAGTGAGCGAGTTGAGAAAATAATATTTAAGACTGAAGAAACTGCGAAGCTCACGATGCCAACCAAGACGAAGCGCAGGGTCGTGTTATTCCACGCACCCGCGAATCCACGATTGTAGGAAAGTGTTCCGAAGAAATTGATGCCCAAGATAATTACTGGAACCAACATCATCAGTGAAGTGATGACGCCCACGGATTGAATCCAAACCGGAATCGGTCCACCGAGTAATGAAGCCGGAGCCGTCCAACCTGCGAAGAGGAAGTAGGTCCAGAATCCCACTGTGGCTAAATAATAAGCTGAGATGGTGCGACCAGACTCCTTGGAGATGAAATAATAAGTCGCGGAAATTGCTGAGGATCCGATCCAAAGTAATTGAATATTTTGGATGAACCAACTATGGATGAGCGCCTGAAGCACTCCGGAGGTTGGATACCAA
The DNA here is from genome assembly GCA_037129735.1 of Opitutia bacterium. Lineage (GTDB taxonomy): Bacteria > Verrucomicrobiota > Verrucomicrobiia > Opitutales > UBA953 > UBA953. The sequence continues at coordinate 9,786 of JBAXUJ010000039.1, forward strand.
AGAACGAGCAATTGCGTAATACCATAGGCCACTGGGAAGACGAAGGAAGCACCGATGATGTACCATTGTGATACGAATACGTGTCCAGTAGGACGACGAACAAACGCAACCGCAGGCCAGAGAGCCGCAAAGAGGAAGCTAATAAATAAAGCGGGAGCGACTTCCTTGGGCATTTCTAAAAGCGCGTAGCCATTGAGGTGTCCGAGGAAAATTGCACCGAGTCCGAAAGTAAGAGCGAGATTCCAGCCCAACCATCCACAGACTGCTAACCAGCTGTCTTTAAATTCGAA
>JBAXUJ010000004.1:0-23246 GCA_037129735.1 Opitutia bacterium
AAGAAGAAATCGGACGAACTGATTAATTACCAAAATACGATTAAACAAACCCGTGAAGACTCGCTCGCGGTTTTAGCCGTGAATCAGCAATTAGAGTTCGTCGTTTCCAATTCCCCCAACTGGCCGATTTTCCTAGCCGATTTACAGTCGAGAGTGCTCACCGCTAAGAATACTTGGATTGAGGAATTACGTGTTCGTCGCGAGCCCGCTGTTATCGCCACGACGAGTACCGATCCTGATGCTTCTAGGGTCGCCACGAACGTTACCAAAATCACGATCACCACGCGCACTTTGCTAGAAAAAGTTCCCCCCGGAAAATCTTTCAAGGCTCAAGAGTTTAAAGAGCGTAAAGCTGCTTTACTGGAAAGCCTCAAAAAATCCCCCTTCGTTGCCGAAATTCCTGAAGATGAAATTAAAGTAGATTTCACTAAGGAGGCCAACGTTCCACGCACCACGCTTACCCTGGTGATTAAATTCGAAAAAACTCTTTAATTTCCATGGAAAATTTTAAAAAGAATAAAGGTTTCTATACGCTCATCGCCATCCTCTTGGCTGGTTTTATTGCTGGCGTCGTATTTTGTTTTCTGAGCAACAGCAGTCGAGCGGAAGAAGAAAAGAAACTTACCGTTCAACTCGGTAAATATCGCGCGCTCTTGAAAGGTCAGGAAATTATTTCAGGTGTGCCTCCTGTTTCTTTAACCTCCAATAATGTTAATGTTTCCAAAGCGGACCACGACGCCCTAGTTAAACAGCGCGACGATCTTCGTCTGGCTATTTCCGCAGTATCGACCAATCGATTCGTGGGTAAAGAAAACCTAGCGAGTTCGGATTTAGCTTCATCAATCAAACAGAACGTGGACGAGTGGACCAAGTTAGCAGCGGATAAAGATATTCGCATGCTTCCTAATGAAAAATGTGACTTTGGTTTCCGTCGATACATTCGCAATCCAGGCACCTCGCCGAAGGGTGCGACCTTATCCAAGGTTGATCAGCAATTACAGATCATCGATTTTATTTATCGTACGCTCGTTGACTCTCGCCCTAACACGCCTAACCGCAGCACTATTTTATTACAGTCCATCGATCGCGAACCGATTGAGACTTACGAAGTTATTCCTGCTGGAAAACCCAACGCTGGTACTTTTGGACCTGTCGAAGGTGCTCGCGGTGAAAACGATGAATTTTTACCCACCCGCACCTTCCGTAATCCACCTTTGATTGATGGACTTTCTTTCCGAGTTCGTTTCGTCGCAACCACGCCTACACTGCGCACGTTCATTAATAAACTCCGTAATAGCGGACGTCCGCTAGTAATCACCTCGATTGAAATTAGCAATCCACAGGCTGAGTCCTTGAAGGTATTAGGAACCAATGCGATAGCCAATATGAGTGCCCCAAGTCTGGTTGCTGATGTGCCCTTAGATTTTACCGCGACACCTGTTCTTGGTTCTAACGCGACGGCAAATACTCCAGCCAAGGAAGAACGTAAAGTGGTCGTTCACCAGAATTTTTCAGAAATCACACTACAAATCGATTATCTTTTCGCTCCCGAAGATAAGCCTGTCGCTGACGCTGAGCCAAAAAAATAAATTAACCTCACAACTATGAATTTCAAAAAAGACTTACTGGCTCTTTTAGCTGCTCTAGGGGTGTTAATTTTATCAGCCATTGCATACGTCGCGCTCGATCAAGGTATATTTGGTGTTAAACCCTTAGTTCCATCGGAGGAAGAGCGTATTCCTGAATTAAAACAAAAAGCCCTGACGCCAGCCGGTGTTGAATATCCTACTACCCCCAAGTTAAGTTTAAATTCAGAGATTAAAGATTGGTTCACTCCCGAAGAAAATGACGACGGATGGGATTACGATCTCTTCACTACCATCGATATCGCCTGGGACCCTTCCCAAGCCGAGTATGTTCCAGCTAACAAGAAGGCTATTCCTTTGCCACCCTTTGGTGTTTCTCTCCTAAGCGTGGGACACCCGACTTATCCTTATGTCCTTCGTTCCACCCTGGCTGCAAAATCCGGCAAGGAAGAGGATCGAGAGTTCTCCATCGAGAATACCATCACCAAGGAGTGGTTTGAGAAGTGTCGATTAAAGCGCCCTCTGAACGACAAGACCCCTGTTTATCCCCTTGAGTATAAGGTCGTTAAACAAGCTGACGGCTTTCAACAAAAGACTTTAGTTCTCGATGACAGATTATTGGGTCGCAAGGTCACCATTAACGACGAAAAGCCCCTGGACTTTGAGGACACCGTCGACGTCGTGATTGCCGTTGCCGAAGACCCCTCTAAATCATGGACTTTACACAAGAAAGGCGACGATTTTAAGTACGAAAAAGCCCATTACATTATCAAAGACATTGACTTAGTAAACAAGACCGTGACCGTTGAGAAGAAATACACTCTACCCAACCCCAAAAAGAGTGACCCCAAAAAGGGTCAAAGATCCGACCAACAGGTCCTGTCCTTACCTGCACCCATAGACCCTAAATCTGCGGCTCCCACTTCCAAAGAAAAAGACAAAACCAAACTTACCAAATAATTTACTCACTTTAAGCTCCGATGAAAACTATCACACGTAACACATTTGCTTGGGCCACTCTCGCCGCTGTCATTGCGGTTGGCTCTTTGATCGCTCAGGACAGCGATCCGATTAAGCAAAAGACCCAAATTCTTTCCGAGGCACTCAAGGCCCGCGAAGAAGGCGACTTAAAAACCGCTCGCGACCGCTACGAAGCGCTCCAAAAATTAGACCAAGCTGACGAAGGCGCCAAAGAAGGCTTGGCCTCAGTTAACGCCGCTATCGCTGCCGCTGAAGCAACAAAATCTGGCACCGCAGTTGTCGCTGAGCCAGTTGCTGCAAAACCCACCGAGCCTGCGAAGGTAGTCGTAGCAAAAGAGCCTGCGAAACCAGCTGACCTCATCACCACCGTTGAGACCTCTCACCAGAATCTTTACCGCGAAGTTGAGACCGCTATCGCTAAGGCTAAGGAATCAGCCGACCAAGCTAATTACAAAGAGGCACTCAGAATTCTTGACGGTGCCAACGGCGCTCTTCCTAGCAATCCAACTGCGCAGGCATTACGTGATGAAATCGCTCTCACTCGCCAAGATATTCTCGGTCGCCGTGAAGCCGGTGATCAAGGAACTGATGCGATTGCCCGTGCTGAAATCGACCGTATTGCAAAATTAAACGATGTTAAAATTAGTGCTTCAACCGCACTCGTTGTTGAGGCTGAAAATTTAATTCGTGACGAAAATTATGATGCTGCGAAAGAAAAATTAGATAAGGCTAAACAAGGTCTTCCTAACAATATCGCGACAGCGAAACTCGCTGCTCGCATCAAAAACGATGTCGCTGCGATTTTCTCTCGCCGCGCTCTCGTCGCTATTGAGGCCCGCGAAATGACCAAGGCCGATGGTTACATTAAAGATTTTGAAAACCTCAAAGTAGACGAAGCCGCCGCCGTCGCACTTCGTGAAGAGTTTAACGACAAGAAGTCCGATCCTACTTACCGCAACATCGACGACCTTTCACCTGGTCTTCGCGCTAAGGATCAGAAAATTGATGAACTCTTAGTTAAAGGTCGTGCTCGTTATCTCTACGGCGATTACACCGGTGCGCTTGATTCTTACCGCGAAGTTCTTCAGTATCAGCCAAACAACGCGGAAGCTAAAGCTTTCCAAGTTCGTATCCGCCAATTCATTTCCGAAAATTCCGGTGCATGGAATCGTGGCGTCACCAAAGGTAAACTTTTCGAGTTACTCGACGAGAGCTGGAAACTTCCGGAAGTTTACAACCGTGAAGTCGTGGGCACCTCTGGTAAGACCGATACCGATCCTACCATTGATAAGCTCCGCTCCATCACTGTACCTGAAATCAATATCCGCGACATGCCATTTGATCGCGCCATTACCCAGCTCATCAATATTTCCCAGTCCTACGATAAGGAAAATAAAGGTGTGAACATGGTGGTCATTGATCCAGATCGTAAGAATCCCTCGGTCAATATGACTCTGCGTAACGTCTCCTTAGAGAAGGCGATCGATTTAATCACGAAGCAGGTCAACTTCACCTACACCATCAATCAAGGTATTTTAGAAATTCGCCCTGATTCTGGTTCGAATGATTTAGAAACTGAATTCTTCCCACTCAGTTCCGCTGCTGAAACCAAGATGACCGGTTTAAATACTGGAGTGTCTGCTTCTACAACGGGCGGCGCCGCGAATCCTTTCGGTGCAGGTGCAACTTCGGGATCAGGTTCATCGGACGTTAACCCTCGCAATGAAGGTATCAAAAACTTCTTAACACGCTCTGGCGTATCCTTCGAAGTTCAAGGTGCTCAGCTCAATTACGACGGTACAACACTGATTGTTACGCAAAACCGTAAGAACCTCGAACGTATCCGTAATATTCTTCGTCGTTATTCCGATATCAAACAGGTTCACATCGAAGCTAAGTTCATCGAAGTTTCGGAATCTTCACTCAATGAGTTGAGCAGCAACTTGCGCTTATCGAATGCTAACGGTGTTCGTGCACAAACTAATCTCCGCTCCATTAATGATGTCTACGGAAGCACTTCAACATCCAGCAACGGACAGATTGTCCCCAACGGCGGAACACCTCTTCCAATTCCTAATCTTCCTCCTGCATTCCCAACGGCTAACTACGGTGGTACCAGTCCAAACTTTGGCGGTCCAACTGCAGCTGCTAATTCTGGTTATGCGATGGGACAAATTGGAACCATTGGTTCTTACGATCTCTCCATCTTCCTGAAAGCCATCGAACAAAACTCTGGTGCAGATTTAATGTCCGCCCCAAGTCTCACGGTTTTAGACGGTAAAACCGCGATTGTTAAAATTGCTCAATTACTCCGCTATCCTCAGTCTTACGGCGACGTACAAGCTCAGGTATCAGCCGCTTCTCAGACCGGTGGCGACGCTGTAGCGATCACCGCTGGTACACCTCAAGACTTCACCGTCCAAGATGTCGGTGTAACCTTAGAAGTGACTCCAACGGTTGGCGCTGATGACTCGATTGCTCTTAATCTCAAACCTAAGGTCGTTGAGTTCGAAGGATTCGTTGAATACGGCGGAACCTCCATTGCTATCTCGGGTGGTACCACGGTTTCCGTACCTTCCGGTTTCTTCCAACCTATCTTCACTACCCGTGAAGTCACAACCGATGTAACTGTATTCGACGGTGCTACAGTCGTCATCGGTGGATTAACCCGCGAAGAAGTGAAGACGGTGAACGATAAGGTTCCTGTCTTGGGCGACATTCCTCTCCTCGGTAACGCTTTCCGATCCAACAGTAAGTCTACCGTTAAACGTAACCTTACCGTGTTCGTTACTGCTAACCTCGTTTCCCCAGGTGGTGCGACCTTACGTAGTAACTACCCTGGAATGCGTGCGGGTTCGACCTTCTCTAATCCAGTCATTCTTTCCCCAGGTGGTGCTGTTTACCGCGAGCCTATCGAGGTTAACAACACTCCAGCCGCTCCTACTGCTCCAGCTCCTGCAGCACAGTAGTAGATAAAGGAGATAGGTTTTAAATCGGGCCCACCTTCGCGGTGGGCCTGCTTTTTTCTCGAGGTGTTGCTCAGTTCGGAGAAACTAACGCCCATGCGCTGGCTGCTTGTAGATGGATTTAACTTGGTGTTTAGAAGTCACTTCGCGATGGAGCGATCCAATCTGCGACGTCAATCCGACCAATTTCCTACGGGTGCACTCCATGGCTGGATAAAATCTCTGCAAGATTTACGTGAAGGTCAAAAGCCCGATCGGTCGGTGGTATTTTTTGATTTAGGTGGATCGGATCGCCACCTCGCCGTTTTGCCAGAGTACAAAGGTCAACGCGACGATACTCCCGAAGATATAATTCTACAGCTACCTGAAATAAAAAAACTTACCGCACTTTTAGGTTTTGAGGTAATTGAAAAAAGAGGAGTGGAGGCCGATGATTTAATCGCCACCGCTGTACAAAAATTATCCGCCCAGGGCCACGAATGTATTATTGTCAGTGCCGATAAAGATTTTGGACAATGTGTCGGCGGAACAGTTACCCAATTAGCACCGCCACCTACGGCGAATCCCGCATTGGGTTGGAGACATCTTGATGCTGCTGGCGTGGAGGAAAAATTTGGAGTGCCACCGAGTTTAATCGCCGACTATCTCGCACTCATCGGAGATACGTCGGATAACATTCCCGGCTTAAAAGGAGTGGGGCCAAAGACCGCGGTGAAGTGGTTAAAACAGTATGGAGGTCTAGAAGCTGTTTTGGCGGCGGCGGACACGATTGAGCCCACACGTTTTGCGGAACAGATAAAAGCCGAAGCCGATCGCATCCGGAGCAATTTAGACTTGGTGAGATTCCAAACACATTTTGAAGTAGAGCTAGGTAACTCGCCCACCGAAGATACTGCGGCGGTTGCTGAATTTCTTTCGGCGATGGAAATGCATTCCACTTTACGTAGGTACCAAGTTAAGCACGGACTCGTAAGTCCGGAAGCGGCTAAAGTTGAGCCACCTGCAAAAACAAAACCCTCACAGGGTGAATTATTCTAACCAATAAAAAAGCCTGTCTTGCGACAGGCTTTTGGGTGGAAGCGGAAACGCCTTAAACTTTTTTAGGTTTAGGTGCTTCTGGTTTAACTGCTTCAAACTTAGGTGTAATCGGAGCAGGTGCAGTAGCTGTAGCGATTGCCGGTTTAGCAGTTTTGTTACTTTCTCTTTTTTCTAAGTAACGCTTCAGTTCTTCTTCTAAGAGTCCCACCCACAGGATGCCTGCGAGGTTTTCGATTAGAATATCATTGGTGAAAATACCATAAGTCTTTAACATCAACTCAGCATTTGTTTCTAGGGATTTCGTCACCTTTTCAATTTCGTCCACGACACGTTTTTTGGCGTCGGCATCAGCGGCAGTTTGTTCAGCGGCACGCAGTTGAATGAGGCTGGTTTGTTGTGCGTGTACAATCTTTAGATTACGGATGAGCAATGGGATTTGATCCCCCTCAACGGTTGATAGAATGAGAAACTTTTGATTTCCTCGTGCAACGATATCCGACTCTTTAAATTCAGGTCCTTTACGTAATTTATCGATGATATCATCGTTTACCGGGGACATGAGTTTCACCTTGGTTTCTTGTACGAAGTGTGGACGTAAAATCCAGTCATCGGTCTTAGTTTTGTAAATTAATTCAAACTCGGCGTCGTTCTTACGAAAGTTTTGTAATTCAGTATCACGCGTTTTCGATAAAACTTCTTTCTCGTTAGGGGTAACGGCCTGTTCGATGCGTTGCGCAAGTTGCACTACTCTGGCACTATGATTGCGCATAACTTCGAGGTCCTTTTGAAATCTTAACATCGTGTTAGCATCGCTGATTTCTAACCAGCGAATGAAAACTTTGTTATCGTGGGTCAGCAGGTTGGTATCCACTTCAGATGAAGCGGCCGGCGTCTTTTTGGATTCAGTATCGGTTGATTGGGTCATGATTGTTTAGGGGTAAATTATTTTTTATCCGACTTGGTTTCAGTCTTGGCGTCTTTGCCATCAATCTGATTTTGCAGATTCTTTTGCTCTTCATCGGAGAGCAGGGTGTAAAGTTTAGCTTGGGCGGTCTGGATATTGAATTCGTTCGGAATTTCGTAGCCACGTGATTTACTGAATTCTTCCAAGCTTTTATTTACTTCGGCTTGGGTATTTTTGATCGCTTCTTCAATTTTCTTTTTATCTTCGGCTTTGGTGAAGCGCGGTTGAGCTTCGACGAGTTGTTGGAGTCCGCGTTTTGCCTCTAACACACGACGAACTTGTTGCTGAAAGGCCTCAACTTCAGCTGCACCTTTGATAGTTTCTTTGAGAATGAGCTTTTTATCATCGGGACCCGCGATTACGGATTCAGGTTTAAAATCTTTAGCCGCAGTTAATTTAGTGTATTCCTCGTTGGATAGAATGGTGAGAACTTTAACGGAAGTAGGCACAACGAGGTACTGGCGGGTGAGATCAAAATTATAGGTCTTGGCCATGTTGGCGTTGGTCGCCTGTAATTTTTTGAATTTACCGTCCAACTCGCGACCACGGGCTTCTTTTTCGGGGGTGGTTAAAGCTAAATCAAGAAGCTGTTTGGTTAGGGCGGCATCTTTTTGGTCCGCCGTAATTGCTTGGGCGTCCTTTTCAAACGCTGCGAATTCTTCGGCCGACTCGATATTCTTTACTAGGATAAAACGCTTGCCGTTGGAATCGAGCACTTCGACTTGGACGGATTTAGGCGTTTCTGGCGCTGGGGTGGCTGGCTTAACTTTCTCATCGGCGTAGCAAGTTAAGGATAAGACCATCAAACTAATCGGGAGTAATTTCATGAAGGGATAAAATTGGGAAGGTGAATTTATAATCCTAATAAGTTACTTCTCCAGCCCAAAGAGGGTTAAAATGTTACGGTTGGGTGTTTTTTAAGGCTTTCTCAAAAATTAACTCTAAATCTACCTTTTCGATCTCAATTTGGAGTGCCTCATCGGCTAAAACGGCCTTCACTTTAGGATGCTCGATGAAACCACTTAAGTCCTTGTTATTCAATAACTCACGAACTTTTTTATCCTCGAGTGCTTGATAGAGACTCGGATAGGCGGCAAGGGCCCTGACCTCGGGGGTGTTTACTAGTCTCTTTCGGGCCTCTGGGTTGCCCATGAGCTGCCTTAATTGTCTGATGAGGTGACTTTGCTTGTCCGGCAGGGGTGACCACGTTTTAAGCCAAGAGGTGGCGGGTGTCTCGGCTAGGTCATTCCGGGTCTGTACCACCCAATGTTGTTCGGCGACTTCGGGGCCGCTGATTAACTCCTGCAGCGAAGCCCAGGTCGTAATGACGAGAACGAGCAGGCTGAAATAAAGTAAACCAGTCCAACAACCCACGATTGATCCCAAAATCGGACTCTCGGCTTCGTCCATACCCTCCGGTCTTTTGCCGAGCCACCAACTGACTCCGTAAACTAAAATCCCCGTAGCACACGACACTAGGACCACACCCGTGGCACCACGAAGAAGCCACGGATAACTCGTTCCGTGAAAAAGATTATGTCCACACTCACGCCCCACCAGCCAACCAACAATTAATCCGACGGTTAAAGCGAACGGACCCGCGAGCTGTCGCAATGGACCACGTTTGTATCCGCGCCATGTGCCTCTCGCCATAAGAATGACCAACAGGAAAACTGCGATCGCCGTAATCCACGAGACGTCGGGCGGAGGAGTTTTAATCATCGCTACGTTTCTCTAGAATTTCACGAATCACGAATTCTTGATTCTCAATACTTTCAGCCAGGTGAAATTGGACGAGTGCACGGTGTAGATTATGTCCAGGTTTACGTACTTTAAAATAAACATCGCCTCTCAAATGATCCGTAAGAAATCTTATTCCTAGTTCCAAAGTGATGGTGTGCAGCGCCGTCCAAAGATAAGATATTTCCTCAGTATTAAGTAGGTTTTCTGCTTTAAATTTATACCCATCGAAAAAAGCCGAGAGTAAATTTAAATCTAAGCCCACAGTCTGTAAATCGATGGGGTCTTCGCCCGCGGGATTACACAGTGAGCGAATAGCATCGGCAATGTCGTTAAGCATTAAGCCAGGCTGTACCGTATCACAATCAATCAAACAAAGACCCTGCCCAGTTACCTCATGAATCATGACGTTACCGGCCTTGGGATCGCCATGAGTTACCGCCAATTTTAATTTCCCTTTGTGCAGGGCGTTTTCTAACTCAAGAATTTTGGGTTTACGTTGACCAATAAAGTTAAGCACTTTTTGAGTGGTCGGCGAAGTATTAATCGACATTTCTGCACTCGGACTTTGGATCGCTTGTTCAAGTTCTAGGAGATACTGCGACGTGACGTGAAAATTTGGCAGAGAGTAATTTAATTGCTGATAAGGCAGGGTACTCACCATGTGATGAAAGTGTCCAAGCGTGGCTCCCACCTCAAAAGCGTGCTCGAGACTTTGTACGGATTCAAAGACGACTCCGGCTTCAATAAATTTTAGTCCACGCCAGAGGTCACCATTCTCATCGAGCACGTAGTCTTCTCCATTTTTTGTTTTTATAATTTCGATAAACTCCCAAGGCCGATCGGACACTTCGATTTCTTCATTAATGACTTTTATGCAATGCTCCGAAAGCACGCGGAGATTTTTCATAATAATCTCGGGCTGCGGAAAAATATCTTTTCGAATCCGCTGAATAATGATGCAGAAATTACCAAACTCCGCTTTGAAGACCCCTAAAAACGTGTCATTGATATTACCGCTACCCACCGCACGAATAGACAATAATCGCCCGGGAACTTCAAATTGAGTGGCGATTAGGTCAGCACGCATGAGCGATAGGCCATATTTAGGTCGATTTTTTGCAAGAAGCGAGGGGATTTCCTCGATGCCGAGGCTTGATTTTAGTTTTCATACTCCCATCTTCAACATTTCTCCGCACCGCCACCTTAGCTCAGCTGGTAGAGCATCTCATTCGTAATGAGAATGTCGCCGGTTCAAATCCGGCAGGTGGCTCCAGTGCAGAGAAAAATTTTCGTCGTCCATTTGCCAATCTCGCAAAAAGCTAAATCTTTAAACTATGACTCGTCGACCCAAGTCACCCTTATCCAGCCGCGATCTTTCCCGCAGCTACGATAAGCATTTTAAGGCCGATGACGCTTATCGAGCCACGTTGCCCGATATGCAGAACAAAGATGCTTCGCAGATTCAGGGCGCGAACGTGCCGATTCAACACGTAGGTATTTCAGGTTTTCGTTTACCGATGTTGGTCGCGACTCGCGACGGTAAACCTGTACCTCTGGAATGCACCATCACGGGCACCGTCTCCCTCGCTGCTGATCGCAAGGGTATTAACATGTCGCGCATTATGCGCACGTTCTACGAATTCAAGGATCGTGTACTCTCTCACGAATTACTCGAAGAGATTTTAATTCGTTATAAGAAGGACCTCGATTGCAGTCGCGCCCGAATCTTAGTCGAACTGCGTTATCCTATTTTACAAAAATCACTCCGCTCGGGTCTCGAAGGCTGGCAATATTACCGCGTCGTGATGGAAGGAACTATCGACGATTTAGACCGTGTTCGTCGCTATATTCATTTAGATTTCGTTTACTCATCGGCCTGTCCTTGTTCGGCTGAATTAACCGAACACGCTCGCGAAGAACGTGAAGTGTACGGCATTCCTCATTCGCAACGCTCCAAGGCTCGCGTGGTTGCAGAGGTTTCTCCGTCCAAGAGTTTATTCATCGAAGACATGCAGGAACTCTGTCTCGCCGCTATCCACACCGAGACTCAGGTCATGGTGAAGCGTGAAGACGAACAGGCCTTCGCTGAATTAAACGGTGCTTACTCTAAGTTTGTTGAAGATGCCGCCCGGGTTATTTACGAACAATTCGATCGTGATTTACGGGTGCGTGACTTCGTCATCGCCTGTTCTCACTTGGAGTCGTTGCACTCGCATGATGCCGTTTCGGTAATTAATAAGGGCATGCCCAGCGGACTTTCGGCTGATTTCAGCCAGTTTAGAGATTTGATTTGTTAATTTTCTGACGGCTTGCCCAATCTCTGGCAGCCGCCTAGGTTTGTCGGAATGAGGGGGTAGCTCAGTTGGATTAGAGCAGCAGCCTTCTAAGCTGCGGGTCGCGGGTTCGAGCCCCGCCCTCCTCACCACTTTATCGGACAACACCCAATCACAGGTTGGGCTTGTCGACTTCAGCCCATTTTTGCATAAATAAATTATGCAAATTCACGTCGCTCGCGGTTCTTCCTCGCTCGGAGTTTTTTCAATAGAAGAAGTAGTATCGGGCTTACAGAGCGGAAGATTTTCAATGACCGATCTCGCCTGGCGCGAAGGAATGTCCACCTGGGTGATGCTTGCTCAGTGGAGTGAGTTCGCTGGAGTTCTGCCTGCCGCCCCGCCCGATGTCGTTCCTCAATCGAATAATCTTTCTATCACAGTACCTTGGGAAAAAAGTCGCTCCATCGGAAGCTATTTCGAGACCATTAAGGGTGCGCTACTTTCACCATATGCAACTTTTGCGTCCGGTACTTTTGGTTTTAAGCAGTACATCGCCTTTGCCTATATCACCGCATTATTATTAGCACCCTTCAGTATCTTTGGACAATTGTGTACGAATGATATTAACCAGAATATCGCAGAATTTTTATCATCGATAGATTCCGTTAAGTTTGCCGATGCAATTCACCAACTTGAAAATACAACCACGCCTCCCGTTTCCGCATGGCTTGGAGTTGTTTGTTATACTCTTTTTTACCCCTTCTTTATAGCTCTTTTCGGGGTTTTTCTCTGGCTCGGTTTAAAGCTGTTTAGAGAAAGTGTAACTCTCGAAAAAACAGTCGTAGCTTTAATTATCAGCTTATCCGCTCTTAATTTATGCTCAGCTTTAATACTGCTCACCGCTCCTTATAAAATATATTTCTTTTTAGTATTCCTCTCTGCAATTCCTTCGATTGTTATTTCCTGTCGCTGCACTGCAGCTGTTTTAAAAGTAAGTCCGTTTAAGGTTTTCGGCGTATGGTTCATAGGCGGCTTGGTGAGTTGTTGTTGCGTTTGTGCCTGCGGTGCTGGCCTTGCTGCATTAGTAGGGGTAAAGTAATTTAATAATGATTCGATTTGTTCGCAGGCCTGCTTTTCCTGGTGAAACGAATCACGAGTTGGTTTGGCCCTTGGTTTTTATCTGCTTTAGCATTTTTGCTTTTATTTTTTTTCAGCTCGGCGGAACTTCGCCTGGTTGCCTTTTCTTTAATTTCACTGGTATCCCTTGTTTAGGCTGTGGCGCCACCCGCTGTGCTCGTGAATTAAGCCACCTCGATTTATGGTCGGCCTTTAAATACAACCCAGGGGTTTTTACCCTGTATTTACTAGGTCTTATCTGGACGATTTACTGCGCGGTCTTTTGGCTTCGTCGAGACCACTTACGTCTTCGATTAGTTGTGTCTGAAAATAACCGCAGTGTACTTTTAAAGTTTCTATTCTTAGTGTTGTTATTCCACTGGTTATGGCAGTGTTATTACCTTCGAAAATAAATGAGTAAGATCTTAAAATTTTTAGGTTGGGTCCTTCTACTCTCATTAGGTTTAATTCTAATAATTCTAGGAGTTTATTTATTTTCTGACGCTCCTCAGAAGATAGCCATCGAGCAGCGCGCAATCGATGTCGTTGATAAAGTAAGAGAAGATCAAACTACACCCGATAGTGTGATTCGGGTTTTAGATCAGGTTGTAGACAAAACCGTTGTTGTAACTGGTGATGTGGTATCAGCTCCTGAGCCCGACGCTCAAGCCTTTGCTCCTTATGGCGAACCTGCGGATCATCTAGGTCTTAAACACTTGGTGAATAAAGGGTATTCTGTGGGCTACGATGACACCGTACCCACGGCGCGTTGGTCGTCTTACCGCGTATTTCCTTATCAAGACGTTCACCTTGCACGACCATCCTCATTTTACGTTGATAACCGAACTTCGGCGAAAGTATCCACCGAGGAATATGTTCGCTCGGGTTATGATCGCGGACATCTCACGCCTAACTACGCCATCTCAGTTTGTTACGGCGCCGAAGCCCAAAAAGAAACTTTCTTTCTCTCTAATATCGTTCCGCAATTACACGCACTGAATGCCGGACTCTGGAAAGATATCGAACAACGGATCGTGAAGCGCTACGTGCAGCGTTATGGTGAAGTCTGGGTTCAGGTGGGTCCTGTTTACAGTGCCCATCCTAGAATGGTAGGACGACTTCCAGTGCCCGACGAATTCTGGATGGTAATCTCCGAATATGAACACGAGAAAAAAGGCATTCGTGCGATTGCTTACTTGGTTCCGCATGAAGAAAAATGGAGAGACCCGGAGTTAACGCGTTACGTTGTGAGTATCCGACGCATTGAAACACTCACTGGATTGAATTTTTTCCCTAAGCTTCCTCAGCAAACACAGGACAGGTTAGAAACCGCTGTAGCTCCGCGCGCCTGGTAAACTTATTTTATTTTTTGTAAATCACGGGCCGTGATTAAGCATACGCAGTCGAGTCCATCTTGCGTTGCCAACCACACCATCGGTAACTTCGGCCAATTCTTATGCATGGCCTTACGTAGACCGCCTACTTCAATTAACAAAATACCATCCGCATTTAATTTCTTTGCCGCCTGTTTGAGTAATTTACGAATCACACCCAGTCCGTCTTTCTCTGAGACTAAAGACATCTTAGGTTCTTTTTTAAATTCTTCGGGAAGTTTTTTGTAAACGGATTCAGGTTCGTAAGGCGGGTTGCTTACGATGAGGTCGTAATTCTTGCCCGACATCAACGCAGTCATCGTGTCGGTCTTGAATAACTTCACCCGTTTTTCTAAGCGGTGACTCTTAACATTAATTTTAGCAACCTCGAGTGCATCAACAGAAAGATCCGTCGCATCCACCTGTGCGTTAGGAAAATATTTAGCGAGTAGGATAGCCAGACAGCCCGACCCCGTACAAATATCAGCCACCCGCTTAATCGTTTTAACTGGCGGCAACCATTGTGGAATAATTTCAGGAATGAGTTCTACGAAGTAGGATCGTGGAATAATCACACGTTCATCGACCTTAAATTTTAATCCACCGAGCCAAGCTTCTCCGATGAGATAAGCGGTGGGTATCCGTTCCAAAATACGTCGGTCCAGTAATTCGACGAAACGACCACGCTCTTTTTCCGTTAGCTCACGCTTAAAGCATTGTGGTAACTTTTCCCAGGCCAAGCCAGTGGCAGCTGACATGAGTGTCAGCGACTCCTCTTGTTCGTCGAGAAAACCTTGTCCATGGGCAACGCCCTTGGCCCGCAATAGCCGATTAGCAAAATCAAGATAGTCGCCACCCGTCCGCAGTTTCTTGGTTTCGGTGCTGCGGAGAGGTGAGCGTTTGCTCATGGCGATTTTTTTCTTGGGACTCAACTCAGCGGTGACGCTGACCAGAGTTCCTTAGGTGTACGTTCAAAGAAATCTTCAAGATACTTGGTGGTCGCACCGCCTTGGCGGAACACGGGATCTTTCATAATCGAACGACAAACAGGAATGGTGGTATGAATACCGCGGATGATGTACTCACCGAGCGCGCGGTGCATACGATCGAGGGCTTTCTGACGGTTGGAGCCAACCGAGATAAGTTTAGCCACCATGGAATCGTAAGTCGGAGGAATAGTGTAGCCCGAGTAACAGTGCGAGTCTACGCGAACGCCGTGACCGCCCGGGGTGTAATAAAGTCCAATGGTTCCTGGGCTTGGTGCGAAGTTACGTGCAGGATCTTCTGCGTTGATTCGACACTCAATCGCGTGGCCAGTGATTTTAATATCTTTCTGGTTGAGCTCTAACTTTTCTCCACAGGCGATTAAAATTTGTCGGCGAACTAAATCGATATCGGTGACTTCTTCGGTCACCCCGTGTTCAACTTGAATACGGGTGTTCATTTCCATGAAGTAGAATTTACCGTTTTTATCGACGAGAAATTCAATGGTACCTGCATTGTGATAACCGATCGACTCGGTTAAACGCACAGCGACCTTGCCCATTTCTTCACGCAGTTTCGGGGTGAGGAAAGGAGAGGGTGATTCTTCGATGAGTTTTTGGTGACGACGTTGAACCGAGCAATCGCGCTCACCGAGGTGAATCACTTTGCCGTGTTCATCGGCCAACATTTGAAACTCAATGTGACGAGGTTGTTCGATATATTTTTCAATATAAACGGAACCATTACCAAAAGCTTTTTCGGCTTCGGCTCGGGCGGCTTCAAATTCTTTGCCGAAGGCGGCAGCATTGTGCACGATCCGCATACCTTTTCCGCCACCACCGGCGACGGCTTTAATGATAACTGGGAAGCCGATACGTTGCGCTTCTTTGACGGCTTCGCGTTGATTATCCACAGGACCATCAGTACCTGGAACGGTAGGAACCTTATATTTTGCAGCGGTTTGACGCGCTACGGCCTTATCGCCCATCATGCGAATCGCTTCCGGACGAGGACCAATAAATTTAATATTAGCAGACGCACACTTCTCAGCGAAGCCCGCGCGTTCGGATAAAAATCCGTAGCCTGGGTGGATGGCGTCTACATTAGTAATCTCGGCTGCAGAAATAATACGATCTTCGCGGAGGTAGGAATCTTTGCTCGCAGCAGGTCCGATACAGACGGCTTCATCAGCTAACTGAACGTGCATCGACTGTTCGTCGGCTTGAGAGTAAACAGCAACGGTCTTGATGCCTAGTTCACGACAGGCACGAATAATGCGAAGGGCGATTTCGCCACGGTTGGCGATCAGGATTTTATTCATCGGATAAATTCGGTGATCAGCTTACCTTCACGCGGAAGAGGGGCTGGCCGAATTCCACGGATGTACCATTGGCCACGAGGCATTCAACAATCGTGCCAGCGATTTCAGAAGGAATCTCATTCATCACCTTCATCGCTTCGATAATACAAACTGTGCTATCGGCCTTAACAGGTGACCCAACGGCCACAAAAGGTGGATTCTCGGGTGAAGGCGTTGCGTAATAGGTTCCCACCATCGGTGAATTGATGGTTTTGATATTGGGGTCAGCTACCACTGCCGCAGGAGCTGGGGCCGCCGCTGGGGCTGGCGCACTTGCCGGAGCAGGTGCATAGGCAACGGGTGCCGCTGGGGCCGATGCTACAGGCGCAGCACGTCCACCAACATCGCGCTTGATGCGCAATTTGAATTCTTGGTCTTGGATTTCGAATTCGGAAAGGTCCGACTTCTTCATTAAATCCACGACTTGTTTGATCTTAGTTAGGTCCAATGTATTGTCCTCCGTGAGGGGGTTTCACGATAGATACATCGGGTCCTAGGAACAAATCAACCTCTCATTCCATCAAACTATCGGGAATTTTACCTAAGTCTTTCTTAATAATAGACTTAAAGAATAATGACAACCAGGGCGGATTGGCATCGGTTTTTGGGGTCGAAATGGGTCCTTTTACGGTAATTTTGGTATTATTTACCAGGTTTCGGCTCAAATTGAGCAATTGTAGGGGGGTAAAGCTCCCAGATTTTGGAACCGTGAATTGACCGTCAAAATCTACGTCAGAATCCTTGAGATGAATTTCGCCGTTGAGACCAAGATAAGACTGCGAGCCCATGATCATGAGGTCGGGGAAATAGGCGGTGCCCTCGGTACAGCCAAAGTGTCCATTGATATGGTCGAGGGTATAGGTGGTCGCCTCGATGCCAAGGGATTCGAGGATAGCCGAGAGGCCGCCGAGTATTCGAATTTTTTTCAAATCAGGACTGTAAAGA
This sequence comes from Opitutia bacterium, assembly GCA_037129735.1. Taxonomy (GTDB): domain Bacteria; phylum Verrucomicrobiota; class Verrucomicrobiia; order Opitutales; family UBA953; genus UBA953. Next base: position 17,330 of record JBAXUJ010000004.1, read on the forward strand.
TCAAATGACCCCAGTCCTTTAATCTCCATGGGGTTGTCGATGTCTATGGTACCATGGAAATTAAAGTTCAAGTTGGACCCGGGTTTAAACATTTCAACCGACCCGGCCTTAACACCTTTTAGTTTTTCGGTCAGGCGAGTGATTTTTAAAGTATCACAGTTTTTTAATTCTAGAAAGATTTCAGACTCGTGAGGATTTTTTCCGTTGAGTTCAAATTTAACTTCTCCGTCGGCTAGAATAAAACTCGAGCGCGCAGAAATAACATTATTTTTACTCACTACATTAATTTTGAAATTTCGACTCTCAACGCCCCAAGCTTTAAAGGGATCGATACACTGTGCGTTCGCTTCTACGTTTAAACCATTTTCAGTCGGCGTTACGAATAGGTCGAAGGAGTGGCTGCTGGGTAGTTCAATTTTTTTCAGAATTTCAGCAAAGCTATCGGTGCTACAATCGGCGGCAATCCACGGCTGGAGATTCCCTCGTAATGAAATCACGGGTCCAGCGAGTGCGGCAGGTTTACGCCAGTCCCAAGTTATATTTCCGTGAACCGAACCATCTTCTTCAGTTCTTCCTCCGGCTAACTCCTCAATGCCAATACGAGTGTATTCTGAAGTCGTATCTACAGAAAGTGTCACTTGCCTAAAAGGTGCAGTTAAGAGGGTGAAATCGTCCATTCGTACTCGTCCCTTCACAGCCGCTGACATATCACCCCAGCGCCCCACCACATCAATGGTCGCGCGCGGATCTTTTTTGATTTCAAACATTTTCCATGTGTCTACCCACCATTGTCCTAAAACTTCATTGAGCGTATTCGGATGAACATCGCCACGGAGTCGTAAATTAAATTCGCCTTTGGGTTCTAGTGCACAATCCAACTCGCCGCGAATGGTGGTGAGTTGTAAATTCTTCAATTGAAGAGGGAAGGGCTTACGCTCGGGTGAAAAAGAAAACCGTGTCACCATTGCGAGATCAGGATTTGACGATAGACTTTTTTGACTAACGCCTAATGCGTCTAACCCGGTAAAACTAATTTCTCCTTCAGCCCATTTGAATTGTTGGTCGTGCTTAATCTGGGTTTGGGATAAACCGATGTAGCCATTGAGTTTAACGCGGGACTTTTGCAGCAGTTCCTTGATGCTTGAAAAAGCGTTCAACTCATTGGCGGAAATTTGTGCATAATTAATTGTCCACGAGAAATCACCCACCGGACTAGCTAATGTGTTAACCCAACTTAACTCACCTACCGCTTCAGACTCACGACTTTGACTTTCAAATATAGCTCGGATTCCTGAAGTACCATGAATAATTTTAGGAGTAAATTGGGCACGGAATTGAATGCCGTCTAATTGGGGTAGGGAACCATCCACTCCAATAATGTGACCGGAAACTAAACGATTTTGCTCCGCTCCACGCATTTCAACCAGGATGTGTTTAATGCTATAGTTTTTATAACTTAGATAATCGACCGAACTTTGCAGGGACCATTGATCAATCAACCCCCTCTTATTAATTTGAATGCTACCAAGTATCTCTAAGGTGCGCGCTTGGAAGTTAGCAGCACTCGTCGTGATCTCGTGATTAGCTAACACAGCTTGGAGTTTAAGTTCTGCTCCGCCTGTGGCTTGTCCATTGGCATCGATTTGAATCGAGCCTCCACCTGCTTCTTTAGTCAGTGCCACCATTTCTTCTAAGGCACTCAGGTAACGTCGGGTAGATTGTGCAATCGTTTCGGTCGACGGCTCGGATTGATTTACCAGATTATTTTGCACACTCAAAAGATTGAGCGGCAATTCGCCTTCTAGTGATACGACAAAATTACCAGTACGGGTACGACAAACGGGTGCCATGAGCCAATTTCCCTTACGCACTAAATCGACTCTTAAGTCTTCGAGTAAAAGATGCTTCTCGCCGATTTGTGAAATACTCGCTGGGCAAATTATTTTACCACCACGTAGATTAAATCTTTGTGGCGAAATTTTTAAGAAAAATAAACTACTCGGTGAGATTTGAAATTCGACTCGCTCCGCCGCAAACACTTCACCGGTGATGCCTTCAACTTCAGCGGTCAGGTCGTCAACCGCCAAGGAAAGATCGGGCTGAATCCATAAATTTCTCGCCTGAATTTTAACCCCCTTTTGTTCAATTTGATGAAGAATCAGTTGACTGACACTCTCCGGCAAGCGAACCGGAATTTGATTATTTGCTACCCATAAAATGAGTAATTGAAATAAGAGTAAGAAAACTAAAATTACCGTCCCTAAACCACGGGCTATTTTTTTAAATCGGCTGCTCGATTTGTCTTCGCTCATCGACTGGTGTTATTTAACAATGGTATGAGGATTTCGGCTAAAGTAGGGTCGAGTAAGAAGCTGTCATCGTCATTTTCATCACGTAATAATACGGCGGTGTTGTTGAGAGGTTCGGTGCACCAGTAGTTACGAAGTGTTTCGCTGGCTCCGGTTGATCCCGCCGCTGCTTGATCGGTGATACGTAATAAATATTTCCATTCACCCGCACCAATATCACGCGTGGGGAATTCCGTCGCTTTGACTTGGGTGAGTGTACTGGCCAGTCGGCGACTCGTGGCCGCATCGAGTCGACCGGTACCCGCCCAGTTGCCGTCGGGTCCAAGGCGTGCTTCGCCGATAACTTTACCATCTTTGCGTTCTACAATACGCAGGCCAACCACTTTAGTCCCGGTGGCTAATTCGTTGATGACGCGGTTTCTCCAAAACTGTGGAGCGACGTTTTGATAAGCATTGCGGAGAAGTGATACTTCACAAACCCCTGCAAATGCTGCCCCTTTTTGGTGTACCAGATAAGTTCCAGCGGGTTTATTTTCAGGCCCTGGATAAAAGGAAACAGTTAACTTTTCTCCGCCGATTTCGATTTCAACTTTATGTAAAGGTTCTGCCGGTAAATTAGCTGCAGGGATTAACCAAGTTTCACTTAGATTCTTTTCACCTTGGCGTAAATTGATTGCACGGAGCTGACTTAAGTCGGCTAAAAATTCTTTAATTAATTGGCTGTCTCCATCGCGACGTTGAATAGCGGTAGAACCTGGAACAACTGGAATTTCCCAGCGAGTGTCTTTTCCGGTCGATTCTAAACGATGGAGAGTAATCGTGCGTCCACCCGAACTTAAATTAAATCCTGTGACGATTTCGGGGTCGAAATCTACTGGGCGTGTTGAGGTGAGAATGGCTCGAGGATTATACCATCCACCTAAATCTTTGGTCTCGATGAGAAACACGGCATCACTTTCTTCGAGTTTGGCCCAGCACTGCGTCGTACTTTTTACACCTGGCTTGCCAATCAGTAAAACTTGGCGACGAGAGCTACCTTCTAGGGCGATGCGGATGACGGGTTCGGCCAAGCCCATGTCATCCGACATTTTTTCCGCAAATTGCAGAACACGAATATTAACTAGGTTTGAAAGGGCTTGAGTGATTCGCTCAGGATCAGCGAGCGTTTCAAAGGGAGCCGTAAAACGCCATTCCGCGCCTTGTCCTCGTCGGCCTGGTCGGGCACGTTCCTCATAAGAAAAATTCGTTACGACATCCGCATTATTTATTTTAAGGCGGGTGGAAATCGCCCGAATTTCAAATTCCGCAATTTCAAAAACTTTATCTACGCGATAAGTCTCAGGCTTGGCTTCGATGGCGGCAGCTAAGGCATCGCTAACTGGAATAATTTTTTGACTGTCCGGTGTTAAAATAAACAACCGATGAGTTTCTTTATTCTCTCCAATTTTAATTTCCTGGGTCTGGTTATTCTCCGTGATTGTTTTCAGCGTCCAGCGTGCTTTCTCTAGGCCATAAGTCTCTAAGCTACTTCCGTTAGATTTTACTTCGTTTACGCTAAAACCTTTTTCGCTATCGATAAAACGCAGTTCATCGATGATGCGTTGGACGGACCATAAATTTGCCGCCCATTTGTAGGGTGAGTTTACGTACCAAAACGAACCTTTCTTTTCTAACGCAATTTTTGTTCCGTTGTCGGTAATTTCTAATCCTGTGATGCCGGTGGGGAAAAGTAAGTTCTGACTGACAGGAGCAACCGTGTGGGTGATACTGGCACGCCAGACCAAGCCAAAGACGACGAGGTTAGCGATAAACAATATAAGGGTGGAGCGGGCAATCCGCATAGAGCCTTAATTCCTGCGACGCCAAATAGAAATCGCAAGCCCGAGTGCTAAAACAATTGCGGGAATACAACCAAAGCGAAGGGCCAAAGCCCAAAAGTCTGCAGCGGTGGCGGTAATTTGATAGGCGCTAGCAATTCGAGGGGTAATGGACACGGCTCTATCTCGATCCGCCAACCATGCCGCGGTTTGGATAATGAAGGCCTGGTTGCCGCCTCGATTGATTTTTTGATTGGTCGCGATGTCGGATGATCCAATGACCACTAATCGACCTCCTGAACTGGTCGTGCCTTTACGAATCCCTGCCGCTCTTTCAGCCGCCACCGCTACACTGAGTGGTCCAGGTTGATCGCGATTGATGTCATATTTAAAGGGGCGACGTTGATAATCGGTTTCGCCCCACGAATTATCAGAACTGAAAATGAGTGGAGTGACCGAAAGGGTGCTGTCCGGAGTACTGCCATCATCGAACTTAACATTTCTGAAACGAGATCCGATGATGGGTAAGTCTTGTTCCTGCAGAACGCGCGTTAGTGCATTGGGCTTATCGACTAAGCGACGAAGAACAATATCGCCTTCGGCCGAACGTCCAGAAGGATCTTGTTCTTGCAGTTCGCAGTCGGGCGAAAAAATCGCCCAGTCACTTAAGATAGTATCGAGCCCATGCGCTTTGGCAGGTTCGAGCAGTGCTAAGACCCGACCATTTCTTTCGTATAAATAGCTTTTAATTAATTCAACTTCGAGCGGAGAAAACGCAATTTGCGGACCCATGATGAATAGGACCGAAGTATCGCGTGGAATTTCCTTACTCGTAGTTAAATCTAATGTACGCAGGGTGAAATTCCGATTTCGTAATTGTCGAGAAAGCTGCGACATTCCGCGCAAAGGCGAAGAGTCTTCCAGCCCCAATTCTCCGTGGCCTTTAATGACATACCCAATCGCAGGTCGTTCTTCGGTGACTTCTAATAACGCCGAGGTGACCACGGACTCGCCTTTAAATAAGGCCTGATTGTTGGGGCTAATATCAACTAACTCAGCTGAGCTAATATATTTTACGCGAGTACCGCAGAGAATAATTAAAACAGTATTACGAGCGGGCGGGCCATTTTGTGCGGCTACATCTGACAACAATTCCTGATTCAATCCATTGCTGATTTGGGTTACATTAAACCACTCATCACCTTGTTTGCTCGATTCAAGTTTGTACGCCTCTAATAATTTTCCCAACTGAATGCGTAGCGAAACATCGTTCTCGGAAAAGTTATCATTCAACACCAGAGCTCGCACCCAGTTTTTATTTTTATTATTTCCGACCGGGCTTTTCCGACTAGCCACTTTAATGGTTTCGACGGATTCGGCTGATAACGAGTGGCGTTGATCCGAAGTTAAATCGTGACGAAAGCGAAAGTCTGTTTGTTCGGCTAAATAATTAACCATGAGCGCTAGGCCAATAGCCAGAAAGACTTGTGTTAAACGGTTTATCCTTCGAATTGGACGCACCACACTAAAATCATCGTTAGGTTTACTCATTTTATTCTTGGCCCTCCACTGCTAAGATTGCCAAGCCTAGGCATAATAAACTTCCAGTAATATAAAGAATAAGTGGACGTGAATCGATGATGCCTGCTGCAAAGTCTTGGAGGTGTCCGAAAGTTCTTAAATGTGAAGCTGGTTCACGCAGCCAACCTAACCACGTCCAACTTTCAATGGGTAAGGATTCTAAAGCTCCGCCCGCAGCGGTCAGACCTAAGAGAGTGATAAAGGTGAGTA
>JBAXUJ010000040.1:0-9925 GCA_037129735.1 Opitutia bacterium
TTAAACTTTTCCGAATACTTTGCTCAGCGGGAATCTTACCTTCTTCATCGACGCATATTTGTCGTCGGCAGATCGGTATCCTACCGCACAGGCAACTACGGTTTCATAGCCACTACCTTTTAAGCCAAGAATTTGGTCGTACGCTGCGGGGTCGATTCCTTCAAGAGCACAAGTATCCACTCCAATAACTCCAGCGACCGCCATCAGTTGACCTAGTGCAATATAAACTTGGCGAGCAGCCCATTCTTTTTGAGCGGTAGCATCTTTACCTTTTACGACACCACCAATCATCATTTGACGATAGGCTTCAATTTTTTCCGCCTCAACTTTTCTTTCCGAAACCATAAGATCAAAGAAGTCTTGAACATCTTTTTCGGTCATTTCAGTGCGACGCGTAAATACGATTAGGTGAGAAGCGTCAGTGACTTGCGATTGATTCCAAGAAACAGGACGTAACTTCGCACGAATCTCAGGATTCTCTACGACGATAAATTTCCATGGCTGAAGGCCGTACGACGATGGAGCCAACTGAAGAGATTTTTCTAAGGCTGACCAAGTAGCTGCGGGTAATTTCTTGGTATCAAAAAGTTTGGTCGCATAGCGCCATTCTAAAGCTGAGATTAATTGGTCAGGAGATGTAGCGGGTTGCATAATACCCACATACAAGTCAGTTCGATTTCCTTGTCAAACTAGCCCGGCGACAAAATACCTTTAGTGAGCAATAACTGCCTTTGCGTACGCTCAGCAAACTCGCGACTATGTGTCACCAAAATCAGTGCCATTTGCTTTTTAGCCACAATACCCAACAACAAATTGATAATCTGCTGTCCGGTAGCTTCGTCTAAATTACCCGTCGGCTCATCCGCGAGAACAACCGTTGGATCATTAATCAAAGCACGTGCAATCGCCACACGCTGACACTCACCACCCGACAGTTGCGACGGATAATGATTTAATCGCGAACCGAGGCCGACAGACTCAATGAGCGTACGAGCTTTAAATTCGGCATCAGGCGTACCGAGAATTTTTGCCGCCAGCATTACATTTTCCAGAGTATTCAACTCGGGCATGAGCTGAAAATTCTGAAAAACAAATCCAACACCATGTCCTAAGTGTAAATGCGGAGGAACTAAGCCCTTAGATTTTAAATCGATTAGGACTTCGCCTGCATCAGGTGCTTCGAGCCCACCTAATAATTGTAGAAGTGTTGTCTTGCCTGATCCTGAAAGGCCCCGAATCGAAACCGATTCGCCTTCGTTAACCGTTAAACTAATCGAACGTAAAACATCGAGCGAGCCCGCTGCCGTGGAAAAGGATTTTTTAAGATCTTTAGCTTCGAGTAATACTTTAGACATGACGCATAGCCTCCGAGGGTTTGCGACTGGCAGCCCAAATGGCGGGTACTAATCCAGCGAGCGTGGTGACTAATAAGGTAAAGCCGGCAGCCACAATGAAATCTGAACTGTCGTAGTGTAACGGGACTTTGGAGAACTGATAAACATTCGCAACCATGTCTCCATCTCCGAAAACCTTATTAATCATGGTCAAAATATTTTCGCGGCATGCCAAAATAATCCAAGTAAGAGCAAAGCCTAAAAGCGTTCCGAGTAATCCAATCATCAAACCTTGAATACCGAATAATGCAATGATTTGCCAGCGTCTTGCACCCATCGAAACCAGAACACCCACTTCACGCGTGCGACGAATCACCGCGGAGAAGAGCGTGCTTCCAATAGAGAAAGAGGCGACTAAAGTGATAATAAACATTAAAAAGAAGAGCATCGTTTTTTCGAAACGAATAGCTTCTAAGAAATTTTTCTTAATTTCCTGCCAAGGTACAAAATGCATTTCTGGACTTCCCACATTTAAACGTGCCGCAATCGCAGGTGCGTCATTTGGATTTCTGAAACGTAATGTAATTCCGTGAGCCTGTGTTCCCATCGCCCAAAGTTCACGAAAGCGACGAATCGGAATAATCGCTGCGCGGTCATCAACCTCAGTAAATCCAGTCCGTACAATGCCACAGACTTCGAGTTCTGCGGGTAAAGGGGCCTGCCCTTTTTCAGCCAACTCCGCCATCGCGGGCGACCAGAGTTCAATTTTATCGCCAATATTAACGCGCAATGTTTTCGCTAAACCGTAGCCTAAAATGACGCGACCATCATCAAGATCATCAAACGAGCCAGCTGCAATGTAAGGTCGGGCCGGTTGTTCTTTAACCGTTAAGTCGATACCGCGCACAAAAGCGACGCCGGAAAATTGTCCGTGACGTGACAAAGCTGGGCCTTCGGTAAAAGCGGCAGCTGTAATCACTTCATCGTCTTTACGAATTTTTTTTACGAGCTCGGTCGGATTCGCTATCGTTGTCCGTGTGAGCACGACGCAATCACCGAAAGATTCTCTGATTCGTAAACGATGTTCTTCACCAAAGCCATTCATCACGGTTTGAACGACGAGTAAGGCCGCAACGCCCAGACCTACGCCCAGGATGGAAACAATCGCAAACGCGGGAAAACGCTTTCCTGGCTGAAAGAGTTGACGAAGGGCGATTTGAAGAAACCAGGGCAAGTTAAGTACTTAAGCGTTTTTATCAGGACCCAAAGTTGGGAAGAGAATGACATCACGAATATTCGCAGCACCCGTGAGAAGAATGACCAAGCGATCAATGCCAATACCTAAGCCGCCTGCGGGAGGCATACCGTGCTCGAGCGCTAAAAGGAAATCTTCGTCGATTTTCTGAGTTTCGGCTCCGGCTTGTATTTCCAGCATCTTTCTTTGCACACCCGGATCGTTTTGTTCCGAATACGCTGGGGCAATTTCTTGTCCGTTAATACAAAGTTCAAACACATCAATCGTGGAGTCATCCCCCACGGTCACTTTAGCTAACGGACATAACTCTTTAGGAATATGCGTTACAAAAGTGGGCTGTAGTAAAGTTGGCTCAATGAGTTTTCCGAAAATTTCATTGGTGACTTCAAAGTCTTCCCAATCTGTGCGTGGCTCTTCGAGACCTAATTTTTTGCACGCCGCAATTTTTTCTTCTTTGGTGCGTGAGAACCATTGAGCATCACCGGTGCGTTCGATAATTAAATCTTTGTACTTAGCTTCACGCCACTCGCCACCGAGTTCAATCGCCACACCATCGGGACGCGTTACGACTGTGGTACCTAAAACTTCTTTGCAGACATTCTGAATGAGACTGCGCACTAATTCCATCATGCCGCGATAATCAGTATACGCCTGATAAGCCTCGAGCATCGTGAATTCAGGACTGTGCTTAATCGAAACACCTTCATTACGGAACACCCGTCCAATTTCAAATACGCGATCCATACCGCCAACCAAACAACGTTTTAGGTGCAATTCTAGGGCAATCCGTAAGTAAAAATCACAATCGAGGGCGTTCGAATGTGTTTCAAAGGGACGGGCAGCAGCACCACCGGCCACGGAGTGCAGAGCGGGAGTTTCTACTTCAGTAAATTGACGACTCCATAAAAACTTACGGATCGATTCAATCACTCGACTGCGAATGAAGAGACGATTGCGCGACTCTTCATTCACGACTAAATCAAGATAACGCTGACGGTAAATTTTTTCGGCATCAGTTAATCCAGCCCATTTTTCAGGCAACGGACGCACCGCCTTGGAAACTAATCCGTAATCCGAAGCACGGACGGTTATTTCACCAGTTTTCGTTCTAAATAATTTTCCGCGAACGCCAATGAAGTCTCCCAGGTCGACGAGTTTCTTGAAATGAGTATCGTAGCGTTCGGTTAGAGCATCGCGTGTGAAGTAACATTGTTGAATACCCGCACGATCGAGAATCTTAACGAAACTCGCTTTACCCATGACACGAATCGCGACGACACGACCCGCGACGGAAACTTCGGGGCCTTCTTCAACACCTTCAGGAAGAAGCTGAGCACATTCACTAGAAATATGTGACTGATTCCAGTTCGCACGGAATGGGTCTTCCCCATTTGCACGAAGTTGAGCAAGTTTCTCTAAACGAACTGCATGGAGGTCGTGCGAGATGGCATTAAGGTCGGGCTTATCACTCATATTAACACCTTTAGGGGTGTCTTTTGGGGGGCGGGCTGGCAAGGGCGAAAGGTTCAAAAATCACCCGCCTTTCCGTATTGCCGTTAGGGGTTCAAAAAGGTTAACCCTCAATCCATGAAGGCCTATCTAGATTTACTTCGGCATGTCCGCCAAACGGGCGAAGTACGCAAAGACCGAACAGGCGTTGGTACCCTTGGAATTTTTGGAGCTCAACTGCGCTTCGACCTCGCTCAAGGCTTCCCCTTAGTAACCACCAAAAAAGTTCACACTAAATCTATTATTCAAGAACTCCTTTGGTTTTTAGCCGGACGTACGGACAACGCTTGGCTCACCGAAAGAGGAGTAACGATTTGGAATGAATGGGCCACCGCGGAACAGTGTGCAAAGTTTGGACGCGGCGAAGGTGAACTCGGACCCGTCTACGGACATCAGTGGAGAAATTTCGGTGCGACGAAAAAAGCTGACGGCACTTATAACTCCGATGGCGTGGATCAAATCAAACTGCTGATTGAACAACTCAAAGAAAATCCGGCTAGTCGTCGACATCTCATCACCGGATGGAATCCGCTCGAAGCTGATAAGGTTGCGCTTCCGCCCTGCCACACGCTTTATCAATTCCACGTTTCAACGGATAATCGTCTCAGCTGTCAGCTGTATCAACGTAGTGCAGATTTATTTTTAGGCGTACCTTTCAACATCGCCAGCTACTCGCTACTCACGCACATGATTGCGCAAGTGACCGGCTTAAAACCTGGACATTTTGTGCACACTTTCGGCGATGCTCACATTTACTCCAACCACCTCGAACAGGTTGATTTACAATGCTCCCGTGAGCCTCGGCCCCTTCCTCGTTTAATTTTAAATCCTGAAATTAAAGACTTATTTGATTTTAAATATGAGGATATAACCATCGAAGGTTACGATCCACATCCAGGCATTAAAGCCCCTGTAGCTATTTAATTTTGTGAATTTTTTTGGCCGTCCACTCATTGCAATCGCTGCGGTTGGAAAAAACCGTGGCATCGGTTTAAACAATCAACTACCTTGGCGAATTCCTGAAGACTTTGCGTTCTTCAAAAAAACTACCATGGGCCAAGCAATGCTCATGGGTCGTAAAACTTACGAGTCCATCGGACGTCCTCTTCCCGGTCGCACCACGATTGTTCTCAGTCGCCAAGGTTTCACTGCTCCAGGCGTGCTCAGCGCAAAATCTTGGGCAGAAGCGGCACAGTTAGCTTCCGATAAAACACTTTTTTTAGCCGGAGGAGGTGCACTTTACGCGGAAGCGCTTCCATGGTGCAGTGAACTCATTATCACCCATGTGGACTTAGAGCCAGAAGCTGATGCCTATTTCCCTGATTGGACAAAACTTTTTGATGAAGGCGAAGTGATCGAATCCCACGCCCAATGCGTGATGCGGAAACACCTTCCTCTTAAAAATCGCTAGGTTTTAAGCACTCATCGCCTTGGGGTTAAAAATCAACACCCCGACAACCCTAAAATCTTTGAAAATTTAGGGTTAAAATGCGTTTTTCTCCTTTCCAATATGCCCCCCTCTCCTAGGTTCGGATTATGCCTGATGGCCTCTTTATATTTTTTGCCGCGCTGACAATCGGCGCAGCAGCTCTTCTGGTTCTTAGTCGCAATGCAGTGACCTCCGCCATGGGCATGATTTTAGCCCTCGTCGGTGTCGCCGCCGACTTCTTCCTGCTCGACGCTTACTTCCTCGGCGTACTTCAAGTGCTCGTCTACGCCGGTGCCGTCATGGTGCTCTTTCTTTTCATCATCATGTTACTTTCAGATACCGAAGAAAATCCTACCACCTACCCTTGGCGTGATGCATTAGCGGGTTTAGCAGTTTTCTTTTTCTTAGCCGCAGGCGTCATCTGGCTCTTCGTGTGGTCAGGCGCTGTTCCCTCAAACCAAGTGCAGTTTGCTCCACCAGAAATTTCTAGCGATCCTCTCGTCTTTACGACCGCTGCGAAATCTTTTGGCCGATTGCTCTACACTAAATACTTACTCCCTCTGGAAATTTCTGGATTCCTCTTACTCGTCGCACTCGTCGGCGTGGTATCAATCAGCAAAGATTCCAAAATCCAAAGTTAATCAATACCATGGAACACACCACACTTTCACACCATCTATTGCTGGCCGGAATGCTCTTTGTGATTGGACTCTCAGGAGTCTTAATCCGTCGCAATCTACTCGTCGTTTACATGTGTCTCGAGTTAATGCTCACGGCATCAACCTTAGCCCTCGTCGCCTTCTCACGCTTTAATAACACAATGGATGGAGCGATTTTCGTTTTCTTTATCATCACCGTCGCCGCCGCTGAAGTCGCTGTAGGTCTCGCGCTCATCGTGGCTCTCTTCCGCCAACGCCAAACGGTAAGCTCGGATAAACTCACCACTCTCTGCGACTAATTTGCAATGAACACTGTTTCTCTTTTACACTGGATTTTATTTCTCCCTCTGGGCGCGGCCGCTTTCTCGGCCATCTTCCTTCGCCGTCAGGGTGCATTCGCTGCGTGGTTCTCAACGGTAACAGCCTTTGTTATCGCAGGTCTCGCTCTCACCCTCTTAGCCCAAACTTCCGAAGATATTAAATGGCATTACGAGCTCGGTAAAATCGGTGAAATCTCCTTAGGCTTTGGTTACTTAATCGATGCGCATGCGCGCTTAATGTTATTCGTCGTTTCCTTCGTCGCCGCCTGGATTCATTTATTTTCTGTCGGCTACATGAAGGAAGATGATTCACGCGGACGATTCTTCGCCGGACTTTCCATCTTCATGTTTTCGATTCTCGGTATCGTCATCGCCGATAATTTATTAATGACTTTCATTTTCTGGGAACTGGTTGGTTTTAGTTCCTACATGCTCATCGCTCATTATTTTGATACCGATTTCGCAGCTCAAGCTTCCAAAAAAGCGTTTATCACTAATCGCGTAGGCGATCTGGGATTCATCTTGGGCATCGCGCTTTGCTTAAAACTTTACGGCACACTGGACTTTGCTGAATTAAAATTTCATGCGGGTGCGGCTGTTCCGATTGGCCTCGGACTTTTACTGATGTGCGGCTTCCTCGGAAAATCTGCACAATTCCCGTTACACGTTTGGTTAACGGATGCGATGGCTGGTCCCACTCCCGTCTCCGCACTCATTCACGCTGCAACGATGGTCGCCGCCGGTGTTTACTTCATGGCGCGAATCAGTTTCCTGCTCGCTCCTGAAGTGCTTCATTGGATGGCCATCTCTGGCGCCGGTATGGCCGCACTCGCCGGTCTGTGTGCACTCGCCCAAACGGATATCAAAAAATCTTTAGCCTACTCTACCCTCGCCCACCTCGGCATCATGGGTTGTGCGATTGGACTCGGACATCCTGAACTCGCCGTCTTGCACATGGCAATGCACGCCTTCTTCAAAGCGACCTTATTCTTGGGTGCTGGTTCTGTGATTCACGGATGTCACCATGAGCAAGACATGTTAAAGATGGGCGGCTTACTCAAAAAGATGCCAATCACTGCAGCTACTTTCATTGCAGCTACGCTTTCTAATTGTGCGGTTCCCTTCTTCGCAGGTTGGTATTCAAAAGACGCCATCATTGAAGCAGCTTGGCACGGCGAACACTTTATTGTTTTCAGTTTCCTCGCCCTCGCCGCCGTCGCGACGTGCTTATACAGCGGTCGTATGATTCGTCTCGTATTCATGGGTGCACCTAATTCCAAGGCTGCAACCCACGCCCATGAATCACCTTGGACCATGACGCTACCCATCAGCGTACTCGGAATTGTTTACGCGATTGGCGCCGGTTTTGCTGCCAATCTTTTAATCCCACATTCCTCACTACAAGTCGTTGAAAAGTCGCTCAACGAAATGGCATTCCATCTAACTGCTCCAGCAACCATCGTGGGAGTTGTAGCACTGATTCTTGGATATTTAAGTTTCAAATTCTACGGACTGTTTGTCGGACAAGACAGCTTACAGAAAATTTCCCCACGTACTTATCAAGTTTTAGAATATCGCTGGATGGATACACTTTACAATTGGTACATCGATAAAGTTCAACGTCGCTTCGCCGAGTTCATCGTGTTCCTCGATTTACTCATCATCAACGGTCTCGCCGTGCGTTGGATTGTCGGTGGTACCTTCGCCGCCCTGGGCCACGTCTCTTCAGCGATTTTTCACCGCGGACAGACTCGTGCTTACGCCATCTGGATCACCCTCGGCTCGCTCCTCTTCATCTGGTTCCTCCTCCGATAATTTATGGAAAATTTTAATACTGTGAATTCCTCACTTCTACTCGCGGCGATCTTTACGCCGATTCTCGTCGGATTAATTCTCTTAATTGGACGAAATCTCCCTCGCTCATTTGCCACAGGATTTGCGCTGACTGCATTCACCCTGCCTGCCCTCATCGCCGTTTGGTTCTTCCTACCCTGTGCTGATGCATACGGTTCAGTGACACAATACCGTCAAACCAATATCTGGGGCTTCTGTTTTGGCTTAAACGGTATCAGCTTACCTTTGATTGCCATGACCGCCCTGGTGGGTCTCGCTGCCGGAATCAAAGCACTCGATCAAGAAGTTGAATCCCGAAATAGTTATCTCGGTTTAATCCTCTTCATGCTCGGTGGAACTCTCGGAGTATTCGGTACAAATAATATTATCGGATTTTATTTCTTCCACGAATTCGCACTCATCCCCACTTTCGTACTCACCTTATTCTGGGGCGGCGAAGGTCGACGTTCTGCGGCGATGCAAATGGCAATCTACCTCACGGTCGGCGCCATGCTTTCTTTAGCGGGTATCGTGATTGCGATGCAAACTGTCGGTCTGGGTATCGAAGACGCCACCTTCGAACAGTTATTCTTAGCATTCCATCAATCACAATTACCTCTGCCTGCCGCAACAACAGCGCTCACTTTATTTGGATTTGGTACACTGGCTTCGCTCTTCCCTTTCCACTCATGGGCCGCACCGGGTTACTCTGCTGCACCTACTCCCGTATCCATGATCCACGCTGGAGCGCTTAAGAAATTCGGACTCTACGGAATTATCATGATTGTCGCTGCCACCATGAAAATTGGTACCGGTACACTCAGTCACTGGTTCCTCTGGTGCGCAGTCGCCAACGTGTTCATCGTTGGACTGATCTGTTTCGCACAGCGCGACCTAAAACAAATGCTCTCCTGGAGTTCGGTCGCCCACATGGGTCCTATTTTTCTCGGCATCTGGGTTTGCTCAACACTGGGCGTCGCCGAAGGTCTCGACGCGGCTATCTTCTTGATGGTGGCACACGGACTTTCCTGCGCCGCATTATTCCTTTTAGCTAATGGTGTTCGCGCTCGCACTGGCACGTATCGATTCGATGAACTGGGTGGACTCGCTCGACACACTCCCGTGCTCGCTGCGTTCTTTATCGCTACTAGCATGGCCTCGATTGGTCTCCCTGGTTTCGGAAATTTCTGGGGCGAACTCGGCGTTTTCCTCTCGCTCAGAAATCAGTCTTTTATTCTTCAAGCCTTCGTTGCGTCCACCGTTGTGATTTCTGCAATTTACGCTTTACGCGCAGTGGCTTCCGTATTTTTCGGAAAAGTTTCCGCTACGATTGAAGCACGTCAGGCTTATGCTCCGATTGCCGATCTCAATGGTGCCGAACGTACCGCATCGGTTATTCTTCTCAGTGCCTCGCTGGTCATAGGATTTGTTCCTTCACTCATCACTCACTACACCAATCCAGAAGCAAAAGCTCTGGCACGAATCGCCCAACTAAAACCTTTTAAGGCCGTTCCGGTTCAAGAATCTCAAATCAAATAAACTTTTCGTATCATGACTTCTCCGATGGCCACCACTGAACTCGCTTT
>JBAXUJ010000041.1:0-9404 GCA_037129735.1 Opitutia bacterium
CGATTTGGCGCCTGTCAATCAGTCGAGAAGACCTTGGCTTACGCTTGCAGGGACTTGGGTTTTACTTACGGTTTCGGGGTGCCTAAGCCCATACATTGCATCGTAGCCGTTGCTCAAAATGGGGTTATTGGACGGGAAGGGCGTTTGCCTTGGCATATACCGGAGGACTTGGAATGGTTTACCGATCAGACGGTGGGTGGGGTCATGATTGAAGGTCCAGCCTGTTATCAGGAGCTGGGCAAGGCCTTGAGTGGTCGCGGAACCGTTGTCGTTTCGCGTGATGAGAAAAAAGTTTTTCCCGGAGCATCGCGGGCGAGTAATTTAGAATCAGCGATTATTGAAGCAGAAAAATTACCGTGGTCGGGTCCCACTTGGATAACGGGTGGCGAGAGAATTTACGCTGAAGGTTTAGCGCATTGCTCCAAACTTTACATCACGCGTATTCACCAAGATTTTTTGGGTGATCGGTATTTTCCGAAAGATTGGCAAAAAAGTTTTTCACGCTTGGTGTGGTCGAAGGAAAGTCGCCAAGCCGATTTAAGTTATACGTTTGAAATCTGGGAACGCTGAATATGGTCTTTTACCCTATTAATTAAGGGTAGATGGGGATTAGTTTGACTCACCCGAAAGCGGTTCATTATCTCTTGGGCAACGCTCTCGTAGTTCAATGGATAGAATGCTGGTCTCCGAAGCCGGCGATTTGGGTTCGACTCCCAACGGGGGCACCACTTTAAAAATTATTTTTCTAACTCGTGGCTCGCGGCTTTGCCGATCCAACTGAGAACGCCTATCCCGATTAAAGCGTAAGCACACGCGCAGGTTAAAAGGGTGGGTCGCATGCCCCAGACATCGGCTAAAGTCGATGTCACCATACCGGCGAAGGGTAGGAGTCCAAAAAAACTTAAGCTAGCGACAGCGGAAACGCGTCCGCGAATTTCTTCCGGTGCCCGTTCTTGAATGACGACATTACTGATTCCGATGAGCGTGGAAACACCGAGTGCTAAGCACACGAGAGACCCTGCTGCCCACAGAAAAATATCGGCTCTGCTCAGACTAAAGAGTGCCGTGCAGATTAAAGTAAGTGCCAAAATAATTAAATTAGGGCGCCATTTATGTTTAACAAAGGGCACAGTAATCGAACCTGTGAGTGAACCAATTCCCGAACTTAACATAAGCAAACCCAGTTGTTGTGGTTCTAAGTGCAGGGTGTATTTCGCGTAAAGAGGCAGCAGGATAATCATCACAGGAAAAACAAACACCGTGTTTGTCGCCATCAGTAAAATCATCGCGAAGCTGGGGCGGTCATTACGGACGTGACGAAAGCCTTCACCGATTCCGTGTTTTCTTTTTTCTTCTTGGTCAGCCGTACCTTTTTCGCGTTTAGGCAGAGTCAGCAGTGCAATCATTAACGCTAGGAAGGAAATGGCATTAATGTAGTAAGCAAAGGAAGCCCCGTAGTGACCCACAATAAAGCCAGCAATCGCAGGGCCAATTAATCTCGTCCCGTGAAATACGGCTCGATCCACGGCGATGGCCTTGGCGACATTAGCTCGACCGACTAACTCAGGTACAATCGCTGACGCCGCAGGCATTTCAAATGCCCCCGAGATTCCCAATAAAAATGCAGCGAGAATGATATGCCAGATTTGGATATTACCTTGAGCCACGAGATAGCCTAAAAGCAGGGAGAAGAAAATTTGAACGACTTGGCAGATTTGGAGTATGAAGCGTTTGTCGTATTTATCCGCATAGAGTCCGCCAATCATGGAAAGGGCTATCACAGGAATACCTCCAGCAAGGTTAACCCAACCTAGCATGACTGCACTCGTCGTTAGCCCAGCGACAACCCAACTGTGAGCCATGGCCTGCATCCACGTGCCCGTCATGGAAATACCCTCACCGATGATATAGCGAATAAACGGCGGGTTGGGGAACGGGGTAGACTCTTTCGAATCCTCCGCTGCTGATGCTGGGTCTACTTCTCGCATTTTCTGCAAGTAAGCCGATGTGACTGTCGGGACAATCTAAACCTCGATTATTTTCCGGCCGGGTCGCTTGCAGCCCAGGCTTTATCAACCATCGGGCGGACTAATTTAACGATTTCAGCATAACCTTTGGGGTTTGCATGCATCGCACTATCGCCTTCTTCGCGGTAAAGGGCCGCAATGGCTTCACCTTTGGCGTTATTCATGACTTTATTGTGATCCACGAAGTAGAGATTTTTTCCAGTGGTACAGTATTTCTGAAGAAGGTCATTAAACTTATCAAATTCTGCCCAGTGCGGTTTGCGTTTAGGTGATTTGAGCCCGGCCATAATCACAATGCCAGTCTTGGGGTTTTCTAGACGCATACGCTCAACGTACTGACGAATATTTTCAACCACAGCTTCAGCACTACTACCTCCGCCTAAATCATTAGTGCCTGCAAAATAGATCACCACGCGCGGATGATAGGGTAAGGCAATTTTATCCATCGTTGCGAGTACTTCGGTACTCTTTGATCCGCCAAATCCACGATTGATAACAGGATACGGTTTAAAGTCTTCAGGTGCACTCACCCAATAGCGTGCAGAGCTTGAACCCGAAATGAGTAAAGCATTTTGGGGCGGAGGCGTCGCTTTGTCTTGTTCAACAAATTTCGCAATATCAGCAGCGTAACGATCTTTACCGCTGACTTTAGTCGCGGTTTCTTGTGCACCCACCCAAGGCGCAATGAAAATGAGTAAGTAGGTAAATAATTTCATGGAAAGGGGTAAGTTGAGGCTGGAATATAAATCTTATGTTTTTATAAGACAATCACGTATGCCAATAGTTCCCGGATTAAGAAGCCCCTATGAGACGACAAATGGATTCGTCTACTTTCCTCGTATGCTCGATAAGATAAAACTGCATGCCGAGGGAAAACTGCATGCCGACTTCATCAATAATCTCGGCAAAGCTTTTGATGATCGTTGCTGCCAGTACCTGAGCGTGCCTTACGACGAACTTAAAAACTGGGTACTCGCTAATCCACAGGCCTCGAATGAAGACGCTTTTACTTGGTCCCAGTCTCGTGGGCGCAAATTGTCGTCCAATGATATCGATATTTGGAATTCGTTTATGACCAAACGTGGTTGGCGCGATGAAGCAAACGAAACTCTGCTCCGTCGACTCAAGGAAAACGGACTGACCGCTGACGCCGGCGTCGACACGATGTTTGACTACATCGAAGTCGATGAAGGCCGCGCTCCGCGTCGGAAAGCACTGTAACTTTATCTTAAGCGAAGTGTCCAAAGCCTCGACTGCTGATTACTAAACCATCAGCGCGAGATTTAATTAATCCAGTCCCTTCAGTGACGACTCCAATACTTTTTAGCGGAGTCTTGGAAAATTGTTTGCTAAAATTCGCTTCGAGTAAATCGGCCTGTTGAGCGTCGACCGTAAATAATAATTCATAATCTTCGCCGTCTTGTAGGGCGTGTTCGACTGCTGGTTTTCCATCCGCTTTTGAGAGTTGGTGAGCTGCATCCGCAATCGGGAGCGAGGTTAAATCAATCACGGCATCCTGCGTCGGGTTAAGGAGTCCGTGAAGGTCTTTGGCCATACCATCGGATAAATCTGTGCAGGCCGTTACTATGCTTTGTGCATTCAACCATTCACCCTCTGCGAGACGTGGTTCAAAATTTAAATGATGGCCGTAAATGGATCCGCCAAGTTTTCCGGTTACAAAAATAACATCTCCACACTTCGCAGTTTTTCTCGTGAGAACTCTATGGGCGTATCCTTGCACGGCTAAGGTCGCTGCAAAGGTGCCCGCTTGCACGCGACAAATATCACCACCGACACAATGGAGGCCGAATTTATGAGCCGCTTTGCCGACTCCGTGGGCAAAGTCTTCAAGCCACTCGGAATCCACATTGGGTCCTACTAATAAAGAAAGTAACGCATCACTCGGAACTGCACCAGCAGCCGCTAAATCACTGAGATTTCGATTTACTAATTTAGCTCCCGCTAGGGCTCCTGCGGTTGATGAATCAAAATGTCTTCCAAGGATAACGGAGTCGACCGTACTCACGCGAAATTTACGCGACATCGTTTCTTCAAAGATCGCGCAATCTCCGCCCGGTCCAGCAGGAAAGGGTGGGCAGGCTTGACCGAGGCTGCTAGTGACTCGACGAATAATTTCTTCTTCGGTGAGTTGTCCGACACTACGGCTTAGTTGACTGGTAATAGCACCCATTCGAAAATTATAACTGGCTTGAGGCATTTGGCGCTAAATAAAGCCAAATGAAAGTGTGCAAATTGAAAAGGGCGTGCAAAGCGATGCAGGTGAAGAGACCGAAACGATCACGAATAATGCAAAGCACCGAGCCAAAAGCCATCAGTGGAAAGACAGCAGCGAGATTGCCGTGTACGACTCCAAAAAATACGCCCGTGATGATGATTGCATAACCGCGAGGTAACCAACGTTTTAACGAAGGATAAATCATCCCGCGAAAAACTAACTCTTCAATAATCGGTGCGCCAATGACACAACTTATTCCTAGAAAAACAATCGGACTGATCGGGCCACTCCAGTCGTATTTAGCGATAAAATCTACGAGCGGTTGGATGTCTTCAGGGAGGGGCTGACCGGATTGTTCGCTGAAATAATAAAATAGTTTCCAAATCAAGCCCGCACAAAGAGCTATGGCGCAGAGACCGAAAAATTTTTGCCAAAGGGTTTTGAATTCAAGACTATCCCAGCCAGACTTTACATCATCGAAAAAAGTTTGAACGGGCAGTGGAGGTACTTCGTTGAGGCGCGCTGAAGGAGCAAAGCGCAGTGAGCCAGGGCAAAGATAGGCGAAGGCAACTAAGGTAATGGCACCTAGAATTTGCCCAATGAGTTGTGCTAAATAAATCGCCGTGTCGCCTTCGGTGAATAAAATTTTTAAACTAGGAATTAATGTTCCTGGGATTACTGATACGTAGACGAAAAAACTGATTAAGCCAAAGAAACCATAGACTGCTTGGGATGAGCTTTGTAATTCGCTAGGTTGCTCTTCTCCATAATGAATCGTGCCTTTGCGAAACATCGCTAGGCCTACGAGGAAAACAATTCCGGTCCAAACAAAGTAGGCGTAGTCTAAATTACCTAAAACTACTTCTTCGTTTAACTCGGCTGACGCCAAAAAATTCATGATTAGACGGGTTTGCTATCTAGGATGACTGCTTTTCCGCCGACGAAGGTTGAATGAATACGGCTGGAGAAAGTTTTTCCAATTAACGGATTGTTGCCCGATTTGGATAACTGATTTTCGGTATTAAACGTCCAAGAAGTTTTAGGATTAATTAAAACGAAATCTGCGGCTACACCGACGCTTAAGGTTCCGGCTTCAATGCCGAGTACTTTAGCTGGTCCAGTGGTGAGTCGGGTAATGAGCAATTTAACATCTAAATGTCCGGTCGCGACGAGTGCATCGTAGGCCGCAGAAAAAGCTGTTTCTAAAGTCGCTGCACCGAAGGGTGCTAAGTCGAATTCACAATCTTTCTCGGTGCTGGTGCAAGGACAGTGATCGGAACAAATCGCATCAATCGTGCCGTCAATTAAAGCGGCAATGAGGGCTGCACGGTCTGATTCCTCGCGCAGTGGAGGATTTACTTTCAGACGAGTATCATACTGCGCAAGGGCAGCGTCGGTAAGTAACAGATGTAGCACTGAGACTTCCGCCGTGACGGGAAGTTTATTGGCTTTGGCTCGACGAATAATTTCAGCGGAACCAGCGGATGAAATATGTTGAAGGTGAATACGTGCCTTGGTGAGGCTCGCGAGAACGCAGTCGCTCGACACCACAATTTCTTCAGCGGCACGAGGCCAGCCACGTAAACCCAGACGAAGTGACCAAGTGCCTTCATGCATTTGAGCACCTTCGGTCATGCTGCTATCCTGACAGTGATCGAGCACGACTAAGTTGAAAGTGTTAGCGTACTCTAAAGCGCGGCGCATGATTTCATTATTCTGTACGCCCGATGTCGTATCGGTCGCCGCAATGATTCCTGCTTTTTTGAGTGAACCCATCGGAGCCAAGGCTTTGCCTTCTTGCTGTTTAGTCAGCGTACTTGCGGGCAGAACATTCACGACCGCATGCGCATCGCACAGTTCACGAATTAATTGAATAGTGCCGACATTATCAGACGTCGGAATCGTATCAGGCATCGTCACGACTGTCGTGAAGCCACCCGATGCAGCCGAAAGAGTGCCCGTACGGAATGTTTCACGAGCGCTGCGACCTGGTTCACCGAGTCGACAATTCAAATCAATGAATCCAGGGGAAAGAATCAGCCCATTCGCCTCGATGATTTGAGCAGACTTAATTTCTTCTGCCGAAAGTTGAGTTACAAATTTTCCGTCTTTAACAAAAATGTCAGCGACTTCATCGCGACCATTGGCGGGGTCGATGACGCGGGCACCGCGAACGAGAATTGTATTTTTAGGATTCATCGTTTGAGCGCCGAGGTGCACAGGTGAAGAACAGCCATACGAACGGCCACGCCGTTACGAACCTGTTCGAGGATGACGGAGCGAGGTCCGTCGGCGACATCGCTGTCGACTTCGACCCCGCGATTGATGGGACCAGGATGCATGACGACTGCATTGGGCTTCATCCACGCAGCGCGTTCAGTATTTAAACCGAATTGCGAAGTGTATTCAGCGAGCGAAGGGAAGTGGGTCGTCGTTTGACGTTCGTGTTGAATACGTAAGAGCATGACCGCATCGGCATCGGAAAGTGCGGTTTTTAAATCGTGGACAATGCGAACCTGAGGGAAGGCTTGAGCTAATGATAACGGTACTAAAGTCGCTGGACCCGCGAGCGTGACTTGTGCACCTAATTTAGTGAGACAGTGGATATTAGATCGGGCAACACGACTGAAGAGAATGTCGCCTAAAATAGTCACTTTCAGTCCTTCGACCTTCCCAAATTTTTGTTTGAGCGTGAAAGCGTCGAGCAGAGCCTGTGTCGGATGTTCGTGGGCACCGTCACCCGCGTTGATCACTGAAATGTCGAGAACTTCACCCAGGTAACGAGGAGCGCCGGCTGAGGAGTGACGAATCACAATGGCATCCACACCCATCGCACGGATATTCATCGCCGTGTCGCGCAGTGTTTCACCTTTAACGAGTGATGATGCGGTGGTGTTGATGGATACGACTTCAGCGCCTAATTTTTTGGCTGAGATTTCGAAGGCAGTACAAGTGCGTGTGCTCGGTTCTAAGAAAAGATTTACCACTGTGCGACCATGCATGAGGTCGAGTCCCTTGCCTGGGGCTAAAGCGGGGAGGAATTTTTCCGCCTGATCAAAAAGAAATTCTATCTCCGCCCGGGAAAGTGTCTCGATGCCGGTTAAGTCTTTTTTGGTCCAGGTGGTTTGTTGAGCCATACGTTTTGTTCCGGTGGCTCTAACAATGGGCTAGAACCATTGGAAAAGTGAGAGAGGTGAGGGGGGTGGCAAGAAAGAATCGTTGAATGCACGAATTTTCGTTTAAACGTGCATAAATTGGGCATCGGGCTTGTCTTTGGATGTATTCTATTAATTTAGAAGTCATGAAAATAAGCTGGAGCACGCGTATCATCATTTGGGTCGTTTGTGTAGCTGTGGGTTTAACTGCTGGTTATATTAATCGTAAGCCGAGTGCAAAAGCTGAAGGACTTCAGCGTGTCGCCGTACAACTCGATTGGTTTCCTGAGCCTGAGCATGGCGGACTTTATCAAGCTGTCGCTAAAGGATGGTTTAAAGATGAAGGCTTAGATGTCGTTCTCATTCCTGGCGGTGGTAATGTGAAGGTGACGCAGATCGTGGCCACGGGTCGGGCCGACATCGGTCAATCTGCAACCACACAAGTTATTCAGGCACGTGCCGCCGGTTTGCCGATTTGTAATATCGCCGCCGTTTTTCAACGTATGCCACTCTGTTTGATGGTGCACGAAACTTCGTCGGTTAAAACATATCGTGATTTAGTGGGTCGAGTGATTATTGCTCGACCCGAAGCCGCGTGGATTCCTTTTCTAAAAAATAAATTAGGCGCTGATTTTTCGATTCGTCCGCAAACCTATGGACAAGGAGATTTCCTCCGTGACCCCGAGGCTATTCAGGAAGGTTTCTTTACTGCTGAGCCCTATTTTCTCCAGCAGGCAGGGGCGAAAGTGAGATACCTACGACTATCCGATTTCGGTTATTCGGCAGCTGCGACTTTATTCACGACGGATGAGTGGTTGAAGAAGAATCCGGAAGTGATGGCGAAGTTCTTGAAAGTCTTTGCTCGTGGTTGGGAGAACTATATTACCCAAGATCCGACTCCTGCTCACGTCTTGATGAAAAAAGATAATCCAAAACTGGATGATGGATTTCTTACTTGGTGTCGTCAGCAGATGATTGATTCAAAAATTGCCGCCGATGAATCGAAGCAAGAAATTTACGGCTTACTTTCTCGTCAACAAGTGGAGAGCGAAGTTAACAGCTTGGTAGAAACTAAAGTCATTCCTGCCAACTCAGTGAAACTTGACGAAGTTGCGCAAGGTCCGTGGGTTCGTTAAGAATTACGCACCGAGTAACTCGCGAACCTTCTGACCAATCGCTGCAGCAGCTTGCGAACGATTGTCTTTATGGGCTGCAATCACGTTTACGAGTGCGCTACCTACGACCACTCCATCAGCAATTTCGCCAATGGCTTTGACGTGTGCAGCGGTTGAAATTCCAAAGCCTACGCAAATCGGTAGGTCAGTATGTTTTTTAATTTCTTTAACGGCACTCTGTAAGTTTTGAGCGAGTTCTGAGCGTTCTCCGGTGACGCCTTCACGTGAAACATAATAAATGAATCCTGATGCATGTTTAGCGATCAATGCCATGCGAGCAGGTGGCGTGGTCGGCGCGATAATGAAAACATTAGCGAGGCTGAATTTTTTAGAGGCAGCAATCAGCTCACCGGCTTCTTCGGGTGGACAATCTAAAACCAGGAGTCCATCGATGCCCGCTGCTTTTGCTTTTTCGCAATACGATTCGATACCAAAAGAAAAGAGTAAGTTGTAGTAACAATACAAGATGATTGGCTTGTCGGTGATGGCACGAGTATCGCGGATGATTTCGAGCAAGT
Organism: Opitutia bacterium; assembly: GCA_037129735.1. GTDB lineage: Bacteria > Verrucomicrobiota > Verrucomicrobiia > Opitutales > UBA953 > UBA953. Next base: position 9,112 of record JBAXUJ010000041.1, read on the forward strand.
GATTGAAAGTCATACCACCTTCGAGGGCGCGTTGGGCGGCGAGCTGATTCGTTAAGCCGTCAGCGAGAGGGTCGGAGAAGGGGACACCCACTTCAAGAATGTCGGCACCTGCTTGAGCGAGGGATGCTAAGATTGCTTTTGAGGTAGCGACATCAGGATCGCCGGCACAGACGTAGCTGACGAAGGCGGGACGTCCCTCTGAGCGACAGCGAGCAAAAGTTTGGGCCAAGCGTTGCATGGACTATGAACAAGACGGATTTTATACTGAGAGCAAGCCCAGGTGCGGTGAACTA
>JBAXUJ010000042.1:0-9398 GCA_037129735.1 Opitutia bacterium
GGACAACTTTTACATGCGGGAGACCCTGAAGCTCTAGCAAAACGTAAAGATTCACCAACTGCACCCGCGTTAGCTGCCACTTTAAAAAGAGGTAAGATAAAATAAATTGGCTTAAGTCATTTTATCGAGTGGAATACCTGTAGGTTAATGAATTCCAAACGTGCCATTCTACTGGGGGTAAATATCGATCACGCAGCAACACTGCGCCAAGCTCGCTATCGCGGAGTGCATCAGTCTATCCACGCCGAACCCAGTCCAGTATCCTTTGCGCGTGAATCACTGCTTGCGGGTGCAGATGGAATCACCGTTCACCTCCGTGAAGACCGTCGACACATTCAAGAAGAAGACGTTCACGCCATCGCACAACTTCCTGGTGTCCGCTTAAACCTAGAAATGGCCTGCACCGCCGAGATGGTAGCTTTCGCAAAAAAACTTAAACCTGCCGCTGTTTGTCTCGTCCCGGAATCCCGAGAAGAAGTAACCACTGAGGGTGGCTTGGATGTCATTAAGCATTTTGAGCGAGTAAAAGAAACCGTGCAGGCGCTAAAATCTGCAGGCTGCGAAGTATCACTTTTTATTGAAGCGGACGCTAAACAGATCGAAGCAGCGCATTCAACCGGAGCCCCAGTCGTTGAACTCCACACGGGCGCCTTCGCCAATGCCTGGAAAACTCCGGCCGCTGATAAAGAATTTGAACGCCTCCGCCTCGGTTGCGAAAAAGCCAAGCAACTCGGATTAATTGTGAATGCAGGTCACGGAATTAATTATGATAATATTAAGAAAATTATCACCCTGCCCCATCTACACGAACTGAATATCGGACACACCATTGTCTCGCGGGCGTTGATGATTGGAGTCCGTCCCGCGGTGGCCGAAATGAAGGCCCATACTTCATGAATCTTAACGGAGGCAACGTAATCGGGGTTGGGGTAGACCTCACTGAGATTTCGCGTATTCGCGCCGCCCATCAAAAACACGGGCAAAATTTCCTAGATAAAATTTTTACCGCCGACGAACAGGCTTTTTGTTTAACCAAAGCCGATCCCTACCCCTCACTCGCCGCAAGATTTGCCGCGAAGGAAGCGGTGAGTAAAGCTCTCGGAACAGGCTTTAATGAAAAATTTTCTTTAACTAGCTGCAGTATTAAAACCGGTGCCGAGGGTGAGCCCGTTGTGGTTCTCGATGAAAAAGCCAAAGCTCTTGTTCACGAAAAAGGTGCCACCCAAGTTCTCGTTTCCTTAACGCATACTGATCAACTAGCCGAAGCTTTTGCTGTTTTAGTAAAATAAAATGCTATCTGCTCATCGTCTTCCTGTTTTGTCCTGCACTGAGTCCGCAGCATTGGAAGCGGCTTATTTAAAAGAAAATCCTGGTAGTGATTGGAATTTAATGAAACGTGCGGCGGAGGAGTTGGCCTTCGAAAGTCTAATTTTCTTAAATCGTACTCCCGAAAAAATACTAGTCCTCGTAGGATCTGGAAACAACGGAGCCGACGCGCTGCTCGCTGCAGTTTTAGCCTCCACAAAGAAAACACAGATAACGGCACTCTTTGCGACTCCATCCCCTTCTACACCGTTGGCCAAAAAAGTTTGGCAACTCACGCGCAAAAGAGTGACTAAAGTTTCTTTTCAAAAATTTAGAACGCTTACAAAAACTAACTTCTGTCTGATTTTCGATGGCCTGCTGGGCCAAGGCTTCCGTGCACCTCTTCGGCCTGAGATGAAAAAAATCATTTTAGCGTCTCAGAGTCTAAAAGGATTACGCATCGCTGTTGATTTACCTAGCGGTGTGGGTGACGACTCAAAAGGTCCGGCCTTCAAAGCCGATCTCACGATTTCAATTGGATGTTTAAAACGCCCACTACTTGAACCAAAAAACAGCATACACGTCGGACGGATTCGTGTGATTGATATTGGACTACCCTTCGGCGTGGGTGTGGATACTTGCAGTACATTGTCGGCACTGGACCCGATAAAAAAGCCCCGAAGTGCAAATACTGAGAAGAGACAACAAGGCAGAATTTTGATTGTAGGCGGTTCGCAGTCGATGCCAGGAGCCGTCATCATGAATACGGCAGCAGCTCTGCAAGCAGGTGGAGGTCTAGTCACCACTTGCCTACCCCAATCAATCCGTGCACGGGCAGCCGTCGCTTACCCTGAGGCGATGTGGAATGGCTTAACGACGAATTCTTCAGGCGTCATTTCGCCGCCCAAAAATCTTTCCAAAGTTTTGGGAAATAAAGATGTGATGCTGATTGGATCGGGCATGGGAGAGAAATCGTCTGTCACGATAAAGAAATTTATCAAAAGCTTCGGCGGCGATGTTATCCTCGATGCAGATGCATTACGTCCCGATATTATTAAAAATATTTCTGCAAAAAATAATTACGTTCTACTTCCTCACGCAGGAGAGTTCCTAAGACTTAGTGGAAAGAAAATGTCAGCGGAGACGGGTCGAGTCTTTGCTAGTAAAACAAAAACGGTGATAGTTCTAAAAGGTCCGATGACCATGATTACCGATGGAACTCATTTAGTTTATGTGCCATTCGGTGGACCGATTTTAGCACGGGGTGGCTCAGGCGATTGTCTTGCTGGCATGATTGCCGCGGTGGTGGCGCGACGTCGTACCTTAAAACTTTCGTTGCTGGATGCAGTTGAATGCGGTGTCGTTTGGCACGCACGGGCAGCCGATCTCTTACGTCAAGACGAGGGCGAAGAAGCGGTGAGAACTACCCAGATTTTATCTGAGTTATCCAAAGCCTTGAAGTGAAATTCGTGTTGGCTTGGGTCGAACGGTGCCTCCCTTGCCTCAAGACTTTCGATCACAGTGTCTGCTTCTAAACGGCTTATCGCAAGTCGGTCCAGTTACAGTTCGACGCCTACGAGAAAATTTCGGCAATGATTTATCTGCAGCTTTGTCGGCTCCCGCGAATGAATTACGAAAAGTTAAAGGGCTGACTGAACCTACTATTCGCTCACTGCAGGAGAAAAATTTTGATTGGGTAAAAGAATTAAGCGAAATCGAAAAACAGGGTTTTAAAATTATCGATGAAACATCGGTGGAGTGGCCACATTCCTTGCAACAACTATGGGATCCGCCCTTGGTGCTCTACGTGGATGGTCATGACATCCCCAATGAAAAGTCTGTTGCTATCATTGGCTCAAGACACTGCTCGCCCTACGGAACTTATTTAGCTCATCACTTTGCGCAGGAATTAGCGAAATTAGGATGGTGGATTGTGAGTGGCATGGCTCGAGGAATTGATTTTGCAGCACACGAAGGCGCTTTAAGCGTCGATGGAAAAACGGCGGCGATTTTAGGACATGGAATTAATCTGACCTATCCGCCCGAAGCGCTTTCTCTTCGTAGAAAAATTTGTGAGAGTGGCTGTATCCTTTCTGAATTTCCATTGGGACGACCAGCTGATCGGCAAAGCTTTCCGCAACGCAACCGCCTGGTGGCCGGACTTGTTAAAGCCGTAATCATTATCGAAACGGATAAGGACGGAGGCAGTATGATTACCGCACGGTTTGCTGGAGACCTAGGAAAAACGCTCCTGGCTGTACCTGGGCGAATCGACAGTCCCACGAGTCGCGGATGTCATCAATTAATACGTGATGGAGCGACGTTGGTGAGTTCGCTCGATGATATTTTATCCGAAATCGGAGAACAACGCGGTCAGTTGCAAATCCCGTTTGAACAAATGGACCCTGAAGACACTCACTGGCTCAAACATTTTAAAGGCGGAACTATTCATGACGCAGAATCGCTCTCCGTGGCGGCAAACTGTCCACTCGCGGATGCGGCGAGTGCACTTACGCTTCTAGAAATACAAGGTAAACTTCAACGTCGCAGCGACGGACGTCACGAAAGATAACTATTAAGGATAAAATTTATAACCATCAGCCTCATCAACCTTAGTGGCGACCTTTGAACCTGTTAACCAATCGATGACTGCTTTCGGCTTAGCTAAAAAATCTCTTAGAAAATTAAAATAGGCTGTCGGCTCATGTCCAAAGTCAGCGCTATACGATAAAGCTTTGTATTGATTGTTTGAAATTCGATCGGAGAGCCACAGTGCTCGATCGCAATGCCAGCCCTGGGAAACATAAATAATATTATCATCCGGGAAAACCGCGGCGGCTCGTTTTACTGAATCGAGCGTTCTCCATCCATACGGATCCAAAACTATGGGCGTGGTGACTCCCGCTTCGCGCAAGCGATCAGCCATCGTGCGGGCTTGAGAATCTAAACCCGATGTCACCACCAATTTAATTTTTCCGGTGCGACAAAGTTGAGTCGCCGCCTCAATTCTTAATTTAAAACATTCACTCATTTTTCCCGTCTTCTCGTCACGCTCATCTAGACCCAATAAAACCAGAACCGAGTCTTGGAGAATTTGATCTGGAGTATTTCTCAAATCACGACCCCAGCCAGCGGACCAAATCCACAAATTTGAAATGATAAAGAATGTACCCAGTAGACCTGAGACCCAAAGAATTATCCTTTTTAGTATTGGGCTCATACCCTGACTGTAACCCTCGATTTAGACCCTAAAAGCGTAAATTTTGGATAATTTTGCTTAAATTTAGGCAGAATCGATTGCTAATAGTGGGTTTAGTGACAATATAGACTCGGGTGTGTTTCTGGCACGCTTTCTGCCTACTTTTACTCAATGAGTGCAACAACCAACAGTGCCAAAGTTCTAATCATCGATGATGACAAAGACCTACGTTATTCACTTCGCCGAGCGTTAGCTGGGCAAGGCCACAATGTTTTAGAAGCCGATAGCGGCGAGACTGGCGTCGCTCTAGCCAAGCGTGAACAGCCCGATGTGATTTTGTTAGATAATCGCATGAGTGGAATTTCAGGAATCGAAACCTTGCAGATGCTTCGTGGTGCACAACCTCAGGCGATGGTGATTTTAATGACCGCGTTTGGAACGACCCAAACAGCCATCGAAGCAATGAAGTTTGGTGCGTACGATTACGTCATGAAACCTTTTGACCAAGCGAAACTCATCGCGCTGGTCGATCGAGCACTCGGTGCGCGACGCGATTTAAGTTCCGCATCAAAAGCTGGACGTTCTTTAGTGAATCCAGCCGACTACAAAGAAGGCTTGGTAGGAAGTTCTGAGACTATCCAGGAAGTTCTCAAATCGATTGGCCAAGTTGCTGCGAGCGATGCCACGGTATTAATCACAGGAGAAAGTGGCACTGGAAAAGAATTAGTTGCGCGCTGTATCGCCCAACACTCACTCCGCGCCAAAGGGCCTTTCATCGCAGTCAATTGCGCGGCGATTCCAGAAAACTTAATTGAATCAGAATTATTCGGACATGAAAAAGGTGCGTTCACGGGAGCGACCAATCAAAAGCCTGGAAAGTTTGAGCTTTGTGATGGTGGCACGATTTTCCTCGATGAAATCGGAGACATGTCACTCCCCACCCAAACCAAAGTATTACGTGCGATTCAAGATGGTGAAATCCAACGCGTCGGCGGAACCACCACTTTAAAAGTCAGCGTGCGTTTAGTGGCCGCGACCAATAAAGACCTCGAGGCAATGGTCGCCGCCCGTCAATTCCGCGAAGATCTTTTTTATCGTCTCAACGTTTTCCGTATCCGCTTACCCGCTCTGCGTGACAGAAAAGATGATATACCCTTACTCGTTGATTACATGCTTCAACGCCAAGCCGCTGCTCGTAAAGGTAAGCCTAAACGCTTATCCAACGAAGCCCTCGAAAAACTAATTTCACATGACTGGCCAGGTAACGTACGTGAACTTGAAAACGTCATTCAACGCGCCAACGTGATTGCAAAAGGCGAAACCATCTTGGCAAAAGACTTACCGCAAGAAGTTATCAATCCGCGACGCTCAACACCCAAGGTAACCCCTGCGGCAAATCCTGTTACATCCTTAGCTACCCAACCTGAAGTCAGTGTCGTAGCCGCCGCTCCGTCATCACAAACACTCTACGACGCCATCTATAAACAAAATCGCGTGGATGATGGTAGAAATATTTTAAATACCATTGAGATTGAACTGATTAAGCGAGCCATGGAAGAAACCCGGGGTAACCAATTGCGTTCTTCAATCATTCTAGGCATCAATCGATCCACCCTGAAAAAGCGTCTCATGGATATGCAGCAGGCTGGAATCAAGTTCTTCACCTAAAGGATTTACTCGGTAAGCTTTTCCTTATTAAAGGAATCCATGCGCCCCACCCTATGGATTTCCTTGGTCCTTTGTGTTCTTGTTGCTGGATGCTCCACGACAACTGACAGCGGACTTAATGTAAAATCGTTTAATGATCGCGGAGTCATGATGTACGCTGACGTCACCCACGGCAAAGCCCCCTACGCCAAAGACCCTTCTGTGGTTAAATTTAAGGGAAAATATTGGATGTATTATTCCGTACCGGAATTAGAAGGCATGTTGGGATGGAGAATTGGAATCGCAAACAGTGACGACTTAATCACTTGGAAAAAAGTCGGGATGATGCAGCCCGAACAAATAGTAGAATCCAAAGGCTTCTGTGCCCCCGCTGCTATTATTCTTAACGGTAAATTAAATCTCTTTTATCAAAGCTACGGAAATAAGAAACTGGATGCGATTTGCCACGCCTGGTCAGATGACGGAATCAATTTCACGCGTAACCCTGGTAATCCTATTTTCAGACCTCATGGCGATTGGACCTGTGGCCGAGCCATCGACGCCGAAGCCGTTATCGATAAAGACCGCCTCCTTCTCTATTTTGCATCACGTGATGTAGATTATAAAATCCAACTCATCGGTGTAGCAGCAGCTCCATTGAATTCAGATTTGTCTCCCAAGAATTGGACTCAGCTCGTAGACGCCCCCATCTTGAAGCCAACACTCGACTGGGAAAAAAACTGCATCGAAGCACCCAGCATTATCAAACGTGATAACACTTTCTTCATGTTTTATGCGGGCGCCTTTAATAACGAGCCCCAGCAAATCGGCGTAGCCAAAAGTACTGACGGCATCAAATGGGAACGCCTCAGCGATCAACCACTCTTGGCTAATGGAAAACCCGGTAGCTGGAATTCCAGTGAATCTGGTCACCCAGGAATTTTCCATGATACCAATGGACAGGATTACCTCTTCTACCAAGGAAATAATGACTTAGGTAAAACTTGGTATCTTTCCTTCGTGAAAATCGGTTGGAAAGACGGACGCCCGTTTGTGATGGAAAACGCTAAGTAAGCGCACGGTTTAAAACATCAACCAAGCGCTTGCGAATTGGCTCAGCCAATTTTGCAAGATGGCGTTGGGCTGCCTCGTATTGCGAGCGACCTGCCTCGGTTTCGATACAAATAGGCTCAAGCCCCACTGCTGAAAAATCGTAAGGTGAAGCGCGCATGTCGATAGACCGAGCCTCATGGGCGAGACGATAAGTTTCGGTCGCTAAATCGGAAGACACCCAGGGCAAAGACTTCATCGTCCACTTATATAAATCCATCGTCACATGTACGCAGCCAGGTTGTTCGTTTTTGATACGACCTGCTAAATCAGGTTCGGTGTGATTAAGAGGCATAGCTGAAGGAGTAAAAAAACGGAATGCATCATAGTGTGTGCAACACACGGGCATCGAGCGCACTACTTCGTCCGTACCCTTCTCACCGAGTCGTAATGGCCACTGAGAATGTCGACGCTGATCCGCTTGTTGATAGACCATCGCCCATTCGTGCAAACCGTAACATCTAAAAAACGCTGGGCGTGAAGTGACTGCTAAAGATAAATCACGGATGAAGGTTAATCGTCGGATATCGCCCTCTTTCATCGGTATTACTCTGACTAAGCCGTCTGCACTTTTTTGAAAATTTGCGTCCGTTAAAAGTTCATCGGCTTCAACACAGGCAAAGCCTACTCCGGGTGTCCATCGACGCAATGCGCTCAGTCTAAAGGGATAATAGGTGTAAAGAAAGTCTTCGACGGGATCTTGCTCACCGCGTGCGGCCCTTTGTTGACGGGCCTTAACTAAGGCATCGGCACGGGCTTCATGGGCAGCCCGTTGTTTCCTCCATTCTTCAGGTGCTAAAATAATTTCTGATGTAATGGTATTACTCACACTCACTCGAATCGTTTGTGATGTGCGGAGACTTTAATATATTTTTCGGCCCAACCTGGCAGAGAGTTTATTTCCTCGGCAGTCAAAGGACGTTTAACTTTTGCGGGCGAGCCAAGAACTAATGAGCCGGGAAGAATAAAAGTTTCTTTGGTCACCAAGGCACCAGCGCCGATGATACAATCAGCACCAATCACAGCGCCGTCTAAAATCGTGGCGTGCATTCCGATTAAACAACGATCACCGATGGTGCATGCGTGGATCATAGCTAAGTGTCCGACGGTAACATAACTTCCGATGATTGCGGGAAGGTCGTCAGCAACGTGTACCACGGCACCATCTTGAATGTTGGTACCTTCGCCGACCGAGATCGGAGCAACGTCGCCACGCAGCACTGCGCAGGGCCATACGCTAGCCTTGGCTCCGATAGTCACATTACCAATCACCACCGCGCGGTCGTGGACATAGGCCGTGTGGTGAATCATCGGCCCTTTGGCCAAGTTACGGGTGAGTTCCTCAGAAAGTTTCTCGTCAGCTGAATCTGGATTGGAGGAATTCGACACCCCACCAAGGTGTCGAGTGGGAGACTTTCAGGGAAGCCCGAAGTGCCAAATTTGTTAAAATAGTGGTTTTTGGTCAATTTTAAGGGTTATTTGCCCGGGGCGGCTGGGAAAAAACCACCAACCCCAAGTTAAAAAATAATTCCCCTTGCCAACCCCCCGTCAGTTCATTTGCTCCGACCTTCCGACAGCCATGAAGGCCACATTTATCACATCCGGTCGCCAGTTCACAGTGAAGCAAGGCGACATTCTCATCGTTAACCAGTACCCTGGTAAAAACGAAGGGGACGTACTCACCTTTGACCAAGTTCTCCTCGTTGGAGAAGGCGCAGCTGCCAAGATCGGCACCCCGACTGTTGCAGGCGCAAAAGTCACCGCGACTATCCTCGAGAACAAGCGCGGCGAGAAGATCGACATCTTCAAACACCGTCGCCGTAAAGGTTACTACCGTCGTCGTGGTCACCGCCAAGAGCTGTCGGTTATCAAAGTCGAAAAAATTTCTGCTTAACCCTTAATCAAGTACTACCATGGCAACCAAGAAAGGTGGCGGCACTTCCAGTAACGGCCGCGATTCACAATCCAAACGTCTCGGCGTTAAACTTTACAGCGGCGAATTCGCTACCGCTGGTTCAATCCTCATCCGTCAACGTGGCACTCAAATGCGCGCGGGTCGTAATGTAGGTATGGGTCGCGATCACACTCTCTTTGCAAAAGCCGATGGCTTAGTGAAGTGGGATGCTGAACACCGTCG